>WQXJ01000004.1 GCA_009784895.1 Micrococcales bacterium
ACCAATATGGGCCCGGGCACCGAGTTTGCCGTTAGCCATCATGGGATACCGGTACAAGTTCCCCACCTGGTCAACCCCCAAAACCTCGCCACGACCATCACGATCCATATCTGGCGAAGCCATAATCTGGCCAAACGGCGTCACCGGCGGCGGACCAGGATCCGGTGGCGGCGGTGGCGGCGGCTTGGGGCTGCTCGCGTCGTAGGTGCGCAAAGTCGGCAGCTTGGCGTAAAGCCTGTTGCCGGGGCAATCGGTCGAATTGACATCGCGGTGCCCGGCTACCACTGGAACCGCCACTGTCTTGCCTGGGTATTTCACCGTGGCCTTGAGGTTAGAGACGTTTGATGTGCTCAAACGCCAGGCCATCAGACGACCAGCGGCGTCAACCGCCTTACCGGGCGGCTCAACAGAGGAGTAGGTGCCCAAGATCGACACGCCAACCGAACCAGTGTTATACGGGGCGGCGTGAGCCCCAACCACGTAGGCGCCTAGTGAACCGGAGCGCGCCTCCCAAATGCCACCTTGGCTGTCAACAACGAAGTTGTAGCCAATGTCGCTCCAACCGCGGCTATCCATGTGGTAGTTCTGAATGCCGCGTAAGACTCCCGGGGCTTGGGCCGTGGTGGTGCCGTTGGCGCCGGCAGTGTGATGCAGGACGGCGCCAGAGAGCTTGGCCGGGGCCGGATCGAACTTGCCTGGTTTCCTGGTGGTCCACTCAGTGCGCAAATGGATGGCCGGTTTGGCGGTCGCCTGGGGCTGGGCCGGCGCAGTTTGAGGCACGGCCGCGCCTGCGGGCAGGGCACCTGACGCCACCACCGGGGTGATGCCCAGTGGCAAGTCCGCCCCAGGCTGGGACAGAACTTGGACCTGGATGGCGGTCGCCTCTGGGGCCACCAGCGGCTCGGTGCCAGCCTTGGAATTGGCCGCCTCTGCCGTACCCGGATCCGGCGCGTCGCCGTCATCGGCCCCCGCCTCAACGTCAAACCACTCACTCCAGCCGTTGTCATCAGCCGTGCGCACCAAGACCCGACCGGGCTCCTGTCCTTCAGACCAACTGACCCCGGCAACGTAGAACTCCTCAGTCAACAAGGCCGGGGAGACCCAGCCCGTGATGGCTCCGGCCGGGTCGTCAAGGGCCACCTCTTGGGCCGGAGTGGCGCTTAGATCGAGGTTGTCTACCTCCCCTGGCGACGCCGGGTCAACCACGGCGTCCAAGTCAGCCGGGGCGTCATCGCCTGGAGCGACGTTGATGTCCTGGCCCTCGGCCTCGATCGCCCGGTCGACTGCCGCCGTGACTTCATCCGGTGAGGTCACCTCAGGGTCAGACAGACCGGCCGCAGGCGTGTTGGCCGCGTTTGTCTGGCCGGCCGCAGCCGGTGCGGCCAAGCCAACGCCAGCCAGCAAAACGCCGGCGCCAATGGCGGCTACCGCTTGTCGCCAGCCTTTCCGTGCGCTGTGGCCTGGGCCTTTGTTTGGGGGAAGAAACATCATTTGGGCTACCTCGTATTGGTTCGTGTCTAAAGGGGCCGCGCCACAGTTTACCGTCGCCAGCGCTCTGAACACCACTAATGCAAGGCGTGTCAGCTTTTGGCAGACTATGTTGCGTGGACCACACGGCAGGCCGTATAGAGCCTCTGGCGTATGAGGCAACCCGTCAGCCCGGGGTCAGGTTGTCAGATGCCGGTATCGACGTTGTAGTTGAGGCAGACCACGCCACTTTGGTTGAGTTTTGCGCCTTTGATCAGGTAGGCACTGAAAACCAAAACGAGACCAGATACCCACTATTTGGCCCCGAGGCCGGCGTTTGGCACGCCCACATTCCCGGCATAGGCCAAGGCCAACGCTACGGCCTGCGGGTCCACGGCCCCTGGGATCCGTCTGCTGGCCACTTGCATAACCCGGCCAAGCTCTTGCTCGATCCTTACGCCAAGCTGGTCGAGGGCATGCCCCAACTGACTGGGGCCTTGCACTCCCATGTGGTCGATGCGAACTTAGGCCCGGTATTTGATCCTTGGCGAGCTGACCCGCGCGATTCGGCCCCGGTTATGGCTTTTGGCGTTGTCGGTGAAGCGGACTATGACTGGGCTGGCTCCCAACGCCCCAATGTGTCATGGAGCCAAATGGTCGTCTACGAAGCCCACGTGCGCGGCCTGACCAAGAACCACCCTGACGTGCCTGAGCCTTTGCGCGGCACCTACGCCGGTGTGGCCGCCCCGGCCATGATTGAGCACTTGCAGCGCTTGGGCGTGACTTCAATCGAGCTGCTGCCGATCCACTATTCGATGTCAGAACCTCATCTGGCCACCAAGGGTTTGGCCAACTATTGGGGTTATTCGACACTCAACTACTTCGCCCCACACCCTCTTTACGCCACCGCCGCCGCCCAGGCAGCCGGCCCAGAAGCGGTGGTGCGTGAGGTCAAGGACATGGTTCGCTGCCTGCACCAAGCTGGCATTGAAGTGATTTTGGACGTTGTCTACAACCACACCTGCGAAGTTGGTCTGGGCGGCCCAACCGTGTCGTGGCGCGGCTTGGACAACCTGGCCTGGTATCTCCATGACGGCTCGGTCCCAGCCCGCTATGCCGATGTCACCGGCACCGGTAACGCCCTGGACTTCCGCCGGTCCAAAACCGTGGCTTTGGCCCTGGACTCGCTGCGCCATTGGGCCAACGACTATCAGATCGACGGTTTCCGCTACGACCTGGCGGTGACCATGGCCCGGGGCTACTCCGGTTTTGACCCCGACCATCCGTTTTTGGTGACTTTGATCACCGACCCGGTCCTACGCGGCTTAAAACACATCGCCGAACCCTGGGACATGGGGCCTGGCGGCTGGCAAACCGGCAATTTCCCACCACCAATAGCCTCTTGGAACGACTCCTTCCGCGGCGACGTGCGCAGTTTCTGGCTGGCCGGACCCAAGGAGCTGGCCGCCTCCCGCCCGGCCGGCAATGCCCGTGACCTGGCCACCCGCCTGTCAGGTAGCGCTGACCTCTTTGCCCACGCCAACCCGATGGCCCACCACGGCCCGGCCGGTTCGATCAACTTCGTGGCCGCCCATGACGGTTTCACGCTGCATGATCTAACCGCTTATGAGCACAAACTGAACCAAGCCAATGGCGAGGACGGCCGCGACGGCACCGACGACAACCGGTCCTGGAACCACGGCCTGGAAGGACCGCTTGATGCCCGGCACGATGACCCGACTGGTCTGGGCCTGGGCAGCGACGCCATTTTGAGCCTTAGGCTGCGCTCAACCCGCAATCTGCTGGCCATGCTGGCCTTTTCGGCAGGAGCCCCAATGCTGGTGGCGGGCGATGAGTTTGGCCGGACCCAGTTTGGCAACAACAACGCCTACTGCCAGGACAACGACATCTCTTGGATCAATTGGGATCTGCAACCCTGGCAGCTGAACCAACTGGACACCGCCAGCTTCCTGTTTCAGCTGCGTCGGCTCAACCCGGCTCTGCGCCCGGCCACTCATTTGACCGGTCGCGACACCGGCACCGGCCTGGCGGATCTGAGCTGGTACACCATGGACGGCGAGGTCGTCTCGCACGACCGTTGGCATCAGGACGATTTCAGAGCCGTCCAAATGCTGCGCCATGTCCCTGACGCGGCTACTCGCGATGCCTTGGTTTTGATCAACGGCCAGTTGGAGTCAACCGACGCTGTCTTGCCGGCCGGCCAGGAGTCAAGGCGTTGGGAATTGATCTGGGACTCGACCTGGGATCACCCCGGCGACAGGGATTCAGCCACCCAGGCCGAAGGCCCTGATGTCGTTACCCCAAGGCATGACACCGTGCCGGTCAACCCGCTGTCGACCCGCCTCTACCTTTCAATCTGAGCTAGAGGGCTGCCAAGCGGCAGGCCGTGAGGGCTTTAGCGTACGTGCACTACGTGGCCGGCCTGTCCATTTGGATCGAGCCGGAAGAAGGCTGTCTCGCCCCAAGTGAAGGCTTGGTCTGACAGCAGGTCATAGGCTTCGAAACTGTCCTGATCCGGGTCCAGGCCAAGGGCTTCAAGGTCAAATTGAACCTCGCCCTCGCGCACGGAATGCGGATCGAGGTTGAGCAGCACCACGATGGTGTCGGCTTTGCCATCAGGCGAATGCTCGGCCGGGACGTGGCGAGAGAAACAAATGGTCGAATCATCAGTCGTGGTGTGGATAGTCAAATTGCGCAGCCGTCGCAGGGCGACATGTTGCCGTTTGATCCGGTTGAGCAGCGTCAGCAGGGCTGATAGCTCCTGAGCCACCGGGGTGTTGAAGTCGCGGATCTTGTATTCGTACTTCTCGTTGTCAATGGCCTCTTCCGCCCCGGGCCTAGCGACATCCTCGACCAGCTCATAGCCGGTGTAAATGCCGTAGTTGGGCGCCCCCGTAGCAGCCAAAATGGCCCGGATCCGGTGCGCCGCCAGCCCGCCTTGCTGCATATAAGGCGTCAAAATGTCATGCGTGGTGGGCCAAAGGCTCGGCCGCATGAAGCTGCCCCATTCGCCGGCCAGCTCTTCGAGGTATTCGCAGACCTCTTCTTTAGTGTTACGCCAAGCAAAATAGGTATAGGACTGCTGGAAGCCGACCAAAGCCAGCGTGTGCATCATAGGTGGCCTGGTGAAAGCCTCGGACAGGAAAATCACATCCGGGGACTCGGCCGCAATCTGGGCAATCAACCGCTCCCAGAAGACCAGCGGCTTGGTATGCGGGTTATCGACCCTGAAGATCGTCACGCCATGGCTGACCCACAACCTGATGATCCGCAAGATCTCTAGATAAAGTCCATCCGGATCCTGGTCGAAGCTCAGCGGGTAGATGTCCTGATACTTCTTGGGCGGGTTTTCGGCGTAGGCGATCGAGCCGTCTGGCCGCTGAATAAACCATTCGGGATGTGATTTGACCCAGGGATGGTCCGGTGAGCATTGCAGGGCAATGTCCATGGCCACTTCCATGCCCAACAACCGCGACCGAGCCACCAGGGCGTCAAAGTCGTCAAAGCTACCCAGGTCTGGGTGCAGGGCGTCATGCCCACCTTCGGCGGTGCCAATGGCGTAAGGCGAACCCGGGTCAGTTGGCCTGGCGTTGAGCGAGTTGTTCCGGCCCTTGCGATTAGTTGCTCCAATGGGGTGGATTGGCGTCAAATAGAGCACGTCAAAGCCCATTTCCGCAATCCGGTCAAGGTTGGCGGCCAGGGTCTTGAAGTTGCCTGTAACCCAACCGGTTTCAGGTGAAAAGGTCGCCCCAACCGAACGTGGGAAAACCTCATACCAAGAACCGACCAAGGCCCGCTCGCGCTGCACCACCAGGTGGTAGGTGGCCGATTTAGTTACATCCAGCCGCAACGGTTTGGCCCGCATCAGGTCGAAGACCTCACCTCCAGCCCCGGCGGCCAGACGTTCGGCCGCCGGCAAGGCGCCGTTGCGCATTTTGGCGGCGGCCTCAATCAGCAGTTGGCGGCCGTCCGCTGCCGGCCCATCGGTCAATTCCTTGGCGTGTTTGCCGCCACCTTGGCCTTTAGCCGGAGCCTCGCCGCCCAGGGCCGTGGCCGCCTGTTCCAGCAGCCTGGCACCCATTTCCAGCATCAGGTCGGTGTCAACATCGGCTTCGACCTTGATAACCGCGTCATGGTGCCAGGTGGCATAGGGGTCGAACCAGCCCTCGACCCTAAAAGACCACTCACCGAGCGCGTCCGGCACTACCGACCCGCCCCAACGGGCCAAGCCTCGGCTGAGTTCCGTCATCGGCCACCGGGTGACCTGCCCGGTTGGCGAAACCAGTACCGCCGTGGCGCCTACGGCATCGTGCCCCTCTTTGAAAACCGTGGCCTCGATTGGCACGGCCTCGCCTACCACCGCCTTGGCCGGCCAACGCCCGCCTTCGCAGGTCGGTGAGACCTCAGTTACGCCGATCCGACCGATGCCGGCTCTATCAGCTGGGCGGGGAGTCCTGACTTGCCAATGGATGACAGGGGCTGTGTCTTTCGCCGTTGAGTTCACGCCAACAAATCTATCGCGCCCAGGGGAAATCCGGGCGGCCACAAGCCGGTCGAATTGCGCTGGGTCGGTGACCTCACCGCCGTCTACCTGAGGCGCTGGCCTAAGCAAACGCCGCCGGCCAGGGCCCTGGACGGCTCACCGGGCCGGTTGGCGCCACCCTCGGCGGCCGAATACCGGTAGTGTCTTTGCGCGTGAGACTGATTCGTCGCTTCACCGTAAGGACCGTCCTGCCTGAGGCCATCGCCGCCCTGGACCAACTGGCTACCAATCTGCGTTGGTCTTGGCACGCCCCCACCCGTGAACTGTTCAGGCAGATCGACCCAGAGGCCTGGGATGAGTTGCACGGTGACCCGGTCGCACTACTGGGCTCACTTGGACCTGGCCGGCTTGATGAACTGGCCGCCAACGCCGGCTTTATTGACCAGGTCAACGGCGCAGCCAATGATTTGAGCGAATACATGCACTCGCCGCGCTGGTACCAACAGCAACCGGCTGATCTACCAGCTGGTATTGCCTATTTCTCACCTGAATTCGGCATCACCGCGGCTTTGCCGCAATACTCCGGCGGCCTTGGCATTTTGGCCGGCGACCACCTCAAGTCCGCCTCTGACCTGGGAGTTCCCCTAATCGGGGTGGGGTTGTTGTACTCCTCGGGTTATTTCAAACAGGCCCTAACTCGCGACGGCTGGCAATCTGAGACCTATCCCGTGCTCGACCCAGATGGGCTGCCCTTATGCCTGCTGCGTGACCAAGACGCAAGGCCCGTCATGGTCGAACTGGCTCTACCGGAGAATCGCAGGCTGCGAGCCCACATTTGGAAGGCCCAAGTCGGTCGGGTGCCGCTGCTGCTGTTGGACTCCAATGTGCCTGCCAACGACGAACAGGCCCGTTTGGTGACAGACCGGCTTTACGGCGGCGGTGGCGAACACCGGCTAGAACAAGAACTGCTGCTCGGCATGGGTGGGGTCAAGGCCGTGCGGGCCTACTGCGCCCTAACATCAACCACCGCGCCGGAGGTGTTCCACACAAACGAGGGACACGCCGGCTTCCTGGGCATCGAACGGATCAAGGAATATGTGGCCGGAGGCTTGAGCTTCGCCGAGGGGTTGGAGGCCGTGCGCGGCTCAACCGTCTTCACCACCCACACCCCGGTGCCGGCTGGCATTGACCGTTTCGACACCTCCTTGGTGGCGCACTACTTCAGCGGCGATCTGGCCATCGAAGGGATCAGCACCGAAGACATCTTGAGCCTTGGCGCCGAAGACTACGAAGGCGGCAACCGGCAGGTTTTCAACATGGCGGTAATGGGCCTGCGCCTGGCCGGGCGGTCAAACGGTGTCTCGCTGCTGCACGGCGAGGTCTCAAGGAAAATGTTTTCCGGCCTGTGGCCTGGTTTCGATGCCAGCGAGGTGCCAATCAGCTCAATCACCAACGGCGTGCACGCGCCGACCTGGACCGAACCGGCTTTCAGCGAGATCGAAGCTTCGTTTGGGGTCGACGCCGGCTCTGGAGTCGGGGCTTGGGCCCACGCTGCGGCAGCCTGGCTTGACCCTTCCGATGTCAGCGATGAACGTCTTTGGACCCTGCGGCGTGAAGCCCGAGCCCAGTTGGTGCTTGACGCTAGGCGACGGTTGCGCCAAAGCCACCTGCGCCGCGGCGCCAGCCCAGCCGAGCTCGGCTGGATCGACCAGGCCCTCTCGCCTGACGTCCTGACAATCGGTTTTGCCCGGCGGGTGCCGACCTACAAACGTCTGACCTTGATGTTGCGTGACCCAGAACGACTGCGGCAGCTGCTCTTGGACCCCGACCGGCCAATCCAGCTGGTCATTGCTGGCAAAGCCCATCCAGCTGACGAACAAGGCAAGTCATTGATCCGCGAGCTGGTCCGTTTCACCGATGATCCGGAATTGCGCCACCGCATTGTCTTCTTGCCCAACTACGACATGGGCATGGCCCGGACCTTGTTCCCGGGCTGTGACGTTTGGCTAAACAATCCGCTTAGGCCGCTGGAGGCCTGCGGCACCAGTGGTATGAAAGCCGCCTTGAACGGCGCGCTGAACCTGTCCATCCTCGATGGCTGGTGGGACGAGTGGTACGACGGCACCAACGGCTGGGCCATTCCCACGGCCGATGGCGTTCAAGACGCCGGCCGGCGCGACGACTTGGAAGCAGCCGCCCTCTACGACCTGATTACCGACCAGGTGGCGCCGCGTTTCTACAACAATGATGACCGCGGTCTGCCGGCGACTTGGCTCGAGATGGTCCGCCACACCCTGGCCACATTGGCGCCCAAGGTTCAGGCCACCCGGATGGTGGCGGAATACGTCGACCGGCTCTACGCCCCGGCCGCCGCCCTGGGCCGGGATTTGAGCCAGAACGGCGCCACCGCGGCCAAAGAACTGGCCGCCTGGAAAGCCAAGATTCGCCGGGCTTGGCCCCAGGTCAAAGTCGAACATGTCGAATCTGGTGGCGTCGACGACGTGGTCCAGGTTGGCGACACTCTGACGGTGACGGCTTACGTTTGCCTGGGCGAGCTAACGCCTGATGATGTCGAAGTGCAGGTGGCCTTCGGCCGGGCGACAGAGGGCGACAGCCTGAAGCCCGGCTATGCCACACTGCCGCTTGGGGTTCTCCACACCTACGATGCCGGTAACTTCGGTTTTGTTGGCGATGTCACCTTGGACATTTCCGGACCATTTGGTTACACCGTGCGGATTGTGCCGCGCCATCGCCACCTGGTCTCGTCAGCCGATATGGGCCTGGTGGCCAGCGCCAGCTAACCGAACCCCAAATCCCGCGAGTCCAGGCTTTGGCATGACCACGATCTATCGGCGTGGCAGCAGATAGACTGGCGAGGAGTGATCGTCTGGGGCCAATGGCGTGCCCCGACGGCCTCCGATTTGCGAAAAGGTGGAGTATGAGCATGGACCTCGTCCCCGTCCCGGTTGATTCATCAGTACTTTGGGAAGTCGCCCACGGTATGAACCACGACCCACACGCAGTGCTTGGGCCGCATGCCTACCAGGGCGGCGTCACCATTAGGACCCTGCGACCCCTGGCCGACGAAGTCCTGATTGTGACACCTGATGGTCGGGTCGAAGCCTCGCACGAACAGGACGGCATTTGGGTGGCCGTGATCGAAGGCGAAGAGGTACCGGACTACCGCGTCAGGACCACCTACGGTGACGCCGTCGAGCTGGTCGACGACCCTTACCGCTTCATGCCATCACTGGGTGAACTCGACTTGCAGCTAATCCACGAGGGCCGCCACGAAGAGCTCTGGCGCGCCCTGGGCTCGCAGGTGCGGACCTACCCCTCAGTCCTAGGTGAGGTCCGGGGTACCTCATTTGCCGTCTGGGCTCCTGAGGCCCAAGCCGTCAGGGTGATTGGCGATTTCAACTCCTGGACCTCGGGCGCCACAGCCATGCGCTCCCTGGGCAACACCGGGGTTTGGGAAGTGTTCGTACCCGATGTCACCCCGGGCAACCTCTACCGCTACGAAATCCAGACCAAGGACGGCATGTGGGTGCAAAAGGCCGACCCGATGGCCCGGCGCTGCGAACTGCCGCCCGCCACCGCCTCGATGGTGGAGGAATCCGCCTACACCTGGCAAGACCAGGACTGGCTCGACCAGCGGGCCTCGTTTGACCCGCACCACGGCCCGATGTCGGTCTACGAAGTTCACATGGGTTCGTGGCAGGAAGGTTTGAGCTACTCTCAGGCCGCCGATGAACTGGTCGAATATGTCTCCGCCTTGGGTTTCACCCACGTTGAGTTTATGCCGCTGGCCGAGCATCCTTACGCGCCCTCATGGGGTTACCAAGTCACCGGCTACTTCGCCCCGACTTCCCGCTTTGGCTCACCAGACGACCTGCGCTACCTGATCGACAAACTGCACCAGGCCGGCATCGGCGTCATCATGGACTGGGTGCCGGCGCATTTCCCCAAAGATGGCTTTGCGCTAGCCCGTTTCGATGGTTCGGCTCTCTACGAATATGCCGACCCCCGCCAGGGCGAACACCCGGACTGGGGCACGCTGGTGTTCAACTATGGCCGGACCGAAGTGCGTAACTTCCTGGTGGCCAACGCCTGCTATTGGTACGAGGAGTTCCATGTCGACGCTCTTAGGGTCGACGCGGTCGCTTCGATGCTTTACCTCGATTACTCGCGCGACGAGGGCCAATGGGTGCCAAACGCCTATGGCGGACGCGAAAACCTCGAGGCCATTGGCTTCTTGCAGGAAACCTGCGCCACAGCCTACAAACGCTATCCCGGTGTCATCATGATTGCCGAAGAATCGACCGCTTGGCCCGGGGTGACACAGGCGACCTCAGCCGGTGGGCTGGGCTTTGGGCTGAAGTGGAATATGGGTTGGATGAACGACACTCTGCGCTACTTAGAAGAGGATCCGGTTCACCGCAAGTATCACCACGGCGAGGTCACCTTCTCGCTGGTTTACGCCTTCTCAGAGAACTTCATCCTGCCGCTGTCGCACGATGAGGTTGTGCACGGCAAGGGTTCGCTGGTCGGCAAGCTGCCGGGCGACCGTTGGCAAAAGCTGGCCGGTCTGCGCGGGCTGTACTCCTATCAGTGGTCCCATCCGGGCAAACAGCTGCTCTTTATGGGCAGCGAGTTTGGTCAAGAAGCCGAGTGGAACTCTGGCCAATCGCTCGACTGGTGGTCGATGGACAACGCCGATCAGGCCGGTGTGGCTGCCCTGGTGGCGCGGCTCAACACGGTCTACAAGCAGCACCCGGCGCTGTGGCAGCAGGATTCCGACCCGGCCGGCTTTGAGTGGATCGACGCCGATGACGCCGACCACAACGTACTGGCCTACATTCGCAAGGCCGAGGATGGCTCAATGGTGGTGGCTGTGATCAACTTCGCCGGCACTCCGCATGAGGGCTACCGGCTGGCCTTGCCTAAGGGCGGCGCCTGGACGGAGATCATGAACTCTGACGCCACCGAATATGGCGGCTCTGGCGTGGGCAACCTTGGCGCGGTTGAGGCCGAGGCCCTGCCCTGGCACGGTCGCGATCATTCTGCTGTCATCCGGATTGGCCCGCTGGGTGCGGTCTGGTTCGCGCCGGCTGAAGGCTCTAAGGACCCTAAGGGCTCTGAAGACCCTGAAGACACTGAGGACTGATCGGGGTGGGCGCGAGGTCTGCCTGACCTGCGCGCCGCCTCATTGTGGCCGGAGTTAGGCCATTGGCCGGGCCAGAGGTTGCCAGCCCAAAGGCCACGCCGCGCCATCGGGGCCGGATTTAGTCCATTGGCCGGCCCCTTAGGATGGGGCGATGAGCTTTACTGACGACGCCGTAGCCGCCATCGTTCCGGCCCAGGTGGTGTCGGTTGGCCCGGACCGGCTGGAAGAAGTGATGGACTTCGACGGTTTGGTTTGGGGCGAGGAACACCCGGCATCGGAGGCTGCCTACCTGCGTGACCTGATCGAATGGGACCGCAGCTTTGGCCTGGAGACCGACAGGCAATTGGTTGGCTTTTGTTCGGCCTTTAGCTTCGATGTGCCGGTGCCCGGCGGCCAGCGCCTCGACATTGGCGGGCTGACCGCTGTGGGAGTTCATCCGGCCTACCGCCGGCGCGGTTTCCTCAAAGCCCTCCTGGCCAGGCATTTCCAGGACTGTTGGGACCGGGGCGAACCGGTCTCACTGCTTTTCGCCAGTGAACCGGAGATCTACGGTCGCTTTGGCTACGGCGTTACCAGCCGGGCAGCCTGCCTAACGATCCCGCGCGGCACCGAACTGAGGCCCGTTCCGGGCTGCGACGCCACGTCGGTGGTCATAGAGACGGCCGAATACGATCGCCACGCCGCCATAGTCAAGGAAGTCTGCCTGGCCGCAGGCCAAGGGCCCTTGGCCCGGCCGGCCTGGACCTTGCCGACAACTGAGGGCGAGTGGCGCCGGTGGTTCTACAACCCACCAGAGACCCATCGCAAAGTCGAAAGACGGCGCATCGCGGTGGTTTGGACGGACGGACGGCCCACCGGGGTGGCCATTTTCCGCCGGGACGGCAAATGGGGCGACTGGGTGCCCGAAGCCACCTTAGAGGTGATCCTTTTGGTGGCCCTAGACCCAGCCAGTCACCACTCGCTTTGGTCGACTCTGCTCCACATGGATCTGGTCAAGACCATCAAAACTGATTTGATGCCGCTCGACGAGCCGCTCTTCGCCCAGGTGACTGACCCGCGGCCAATTCGCGCACCAGTCATCGACTGCCTGCACGCCCGTGTCCTGGACTTGCCGGCAGCCCTGGAGGCGCGGCGTTACGGCGCGCCGATCGATGTCGCCATGGCGGTAACCGACCGACATTTTCCGTCGAACGCTGGTTTGTGGAGACTGGTCGGTGGGCCAGATCGGGCCACCGTGACTCGATTGGGCGAGCCGCCGGTTGACCCGACTGTGGCCGATCTGACACTCGACATCAGGGAAGTCGGAGCGATTTTCTTCGGCGGCATCTCGGCCGCCGCCTTGGTCGCAGGGGGCTTGATCCAAGCCCGCGATTCCTCCCCAGCACACGCGGTTGACCTGGCCTTCCGCTCACCGTTGCATCCGGCTTCGCCCTACGGCTGGTGATGTCGAGACCTTGTTGGCGACCCTCCGGTTTAGAGCGGACCTGATCGATTGACCACGGCTCGCGGAGCCGTCGCGGTTCGCTTGGACCTGGTCGGTTAGTGACCTGAGGCGACCAGCTCAGCCAGGGCGCCGGCACCGGCGGACAGCTCCGCCCAGGTGCAGGCGAAATCAAGGACTGCTCGGGCCGCAGTGGGCATGCCCCGCTGCAAGCAGGCCAAGGCCTGGCCGTTTGAGGCTGGGCCCGCCAGGGCCTTGGCGGTGGCGGACATAGTCGGTTCGTGGCCCACGACAAGCACCCGGTGCCAGGCCGGGTCGACCTGTCTCAACAGCTCGAGCAGCTCATCGACGTAGGCCCGGTAGAGCTCGCCGCTTAGCTGGGGCGCCAACTTCCAACCGGCGTTCACCGCGACCAGCTGATAGGTCTGCTCGGTCCTTTTGGCGCTGGAGACCAAGGCCAAATCCGGTTCGAAACCGGTTGCAGCTAGGTCGCGGCCCACAGCGGCGGCCTGACGCTGGCCGCGAGGGGCCAATGATCGTTCGCTGTCTAGACCCCATTCGCCGGTGACCGCCTTGGCGTGACGCAACAAAACCAGCCGGCGAGCGCCGAAAGCTTGGACCTCAAGGTGACTAGACGACATCGGGCAGCCCGAGCAGCGCTTGGCGCAGCGTGTCCAACCCAAGCGACCCCAGCGCCAGCGCCTGGGCGTGGAACGACTTCAGGTCGAAGTTCGCGCCGCCCGCTTCAGCCGCCGCCTGGCAGCTGCGGCGCAGGTCCTGCCACTGTTGCAGGCCAATTAGATAGCTGGGTGCCTGGCCTGGCCAACCCAAGTAACGTTCAAGCTCAAAGTCGACAAACGAATCATCCATGGCCACGTTGGCGCGCAGGAAACGATGCGCCTTGGCCGCATCCCACCTCCCGCCGCCACCCCAACGCTTAGGGAAGTCTTTGCCCAGGTGAACGCCGATATCCAGGGCCACGCGGGCTGCCCTCAGCCGCATCGCGTCGAGCATGCCCAGGCGGTCGCCCGCATCGTCCATGAAGCCCAGCTCGCCCATCAGAGCCTCGGCGTAAAGCGCCCAGCCTTCGCCGTGACCAGAACACCACAGGCCCAGTCGCCGCCAGCGGTTGAGACTGTCCGCTAAGTAGGTGGCCAGGCCGAGCTGGAGGTGGTGGCCGGGCACGCCCTCGTGGAAAACGGTGGTCCGCTCGCGCCAGGTGTGGAAGGTCTCGATGCCGGCCGGCACCGACCACCACATGATGCCTGGCCTGGAGAAGTCTTCAGTTGGCGCAGTGTAGTAAATGCCTCCGGAGCCGCTCGGCGCGATTCTGCCCTCTAGACGTTTGACCGGCTCGGGCAGGTCGAAAGAGGTCCCGTCCAGCTCAGACATGGCTTGGTTGGCCAGGTCATTCATGTATCGCTCAAGGGCGTCCGCGCCGGTTAGGGTGTAGCGCGGGTCCTGGTCGAGGCGCTGGTAGGCCGCCTCGACGCTGGTGCCTTGGCCGTACAGCGCCTGGGCCAAGTCGCCTTGCTCGGCCGTGATCGCCTCCAGTTGGTCCAGACCCCACTGGTAGGTCTGGTCCAGGTCGACGGCCGTGCCCAGG
Organism: Micrococcales bacterium; assembly: GCA_009784895.1. Taxonomy (NCBI): domain Bacteria; kingdom Bacillati; phylum Actinomycetota; class Actinomycetes; order Micrococcales; species Micrococcales bacterium. The sequence continues at coordinate 14,186 of WQXJ01000004.1, forward strand.
AAGTAGCGCGACCACAGCTTGTAGCGCTCGCGGCCAACACCATCTGGCTTTGGGGCGGCCGGGGCGATCTGGGTGGCCAGGTGTTCCGCCAGGTCGGCGAAGCCTCGCCGGGCCTCGGAGGCGGCTACGGCCAGGTCCCCAGCCAGGGCCGGACCGACTTGCGCGGCGCCTCGCTGGGCCAATTGATCGAGACTCGAGCCCGCCTGGGCCAGTTCTTCGGCTTGCCCGATGCCGACACTCACCTGCCTGCCAGCCGGCAGTTGGCCCGTGCGCAGGCCCAGGTCAAGGGTCCGCGCGTATGAACGCAAGGCTTCTGGTACGGCGGCCAGGCGGCGAGCGATAGTGGCCCAATCGTGCTCAGTGGTGGTCTCCATCAGGTCGAAGACATCGCGTATGTACTGGATTGGGCTGTCGACGTTGTTTAGGTTTCGCGTGAACTCACCGGCCTGGTCTAGTTCAAGCTCCAGGCCCAGCCGTTCACGCAGCGCCGCCGCCGTCACTTGATCAGTGGAGTCTTGCGGGGTCAGCTTGTCGAGTCTGGCCAGCGACTGGCGGACCAAGTCAATGCGGGTTTGCTGAGCGGCGGGCGAAAAGTCATCGAGCTCTGCGTCATGTCCCTTGACACCCAGCGAGGTGGCCAGGATGGGGCTAAGCGCGACTACACCGTCGTGGTAGCGCTCGGCCAATTGGTCGATTGGGCTTGGGCTCCGCCCGGCCGGGGCGGTGTTGGGGCTCACACAACCAACCTAGCGTGATCGGGTCTCGCCTATGTCTTCGCACCAACCAAGGTCCGGTGGGCCAGCTCCTATTGCCCCATGGCGTGCGCCCCGCCGTCGACGTGCACAATTTCGCCCGTGGTGGCCGGAAACCAGCCTGAGGCCAGTGCCAAGACGGCTTTGGCCGCCGGCACCGGGTCAGCCGAATCCCAGCCCAAAGGTGCCCGCTTGGCCCAAGCCCCTTCCATTTGGTCGAAGCCAGGGATGGCTTTGGCCGCCGTGGTTTTGACCGGTCCGGCGCTGACCAGATTTACCCTGACGCCTTGGGGTCCAAGGTCTCGTGCCAGGTAGCGGGCGGTTGACTCGAAGGCGGCCTTGGCCACACCCATCCAGTCGTAGACCGGCCAAGCGAAACTAGCGTCAAAGGTCAAGCCGACGATGCCGGCCCCAGGGCTCAGCAGCGGCAGCGTCGCCTGGGCCAAGGACTTCAGTGAAAAGGCCGAGGTCTCGACCGCGGTTGAGACGTCCTGCCAGGTGCCTTCCATGAAATTGCCTCCCATGACCGCCTGCGGCGCAAAACCAATCGAGTGAACCACCGCATCCAAACTGGGCAGATGCTGTTGGAGCCGCCCGGCCAGAGAATCAAGATCGGCCGCGTCGGTGACGTCAAGCAGCTCCATCGGCGCCTCGACCGGCAGCCGCTTGGCCGTGGCAGCCGTCAGCCGGGCGCCTTTGCCAAACGCGGTTAGAACCACATTGGCGCCTTCTTCCTGGGCCAACCGGGCCACCTGAAACGCAATCGACGCGTCCGTCAATACGCCTGTCACCAGGATGTTTTTGCCACAGAGGAGTCCCACCATGGTCCCTTTCTGCCTGGGGGCTAGTGCCCCATACCTAAACCGCCATCAACCGGAATGACCGCACCGGAAACATAGCCTGTGTCAGCTGAGGCCAACCAACGAACCGCAGCGACGACATCGGCCACTTGACCCAACCGGCCGGCCGGCACCTGCGCCAAAATGGCCTGCCGCCTATCTTCGCCCAGTTCGGCGGTCATGGCGGTTTCGATGAAACCCGGCGCCACCACATTGGTGGTGATGCCGCGGCCACCCAGTTCGTGGGTCAGCGACCGGGCCACGCCAACCAGACCGGCCTTCGAGGCCGCGTAGTTGGCCTGGCCAAAACCACCGGACAGGCCAACAACCGAGCCGATCAGCACGATCCGGCCCCGCTTGAGCCGCAGCATCGACTTGACGGCTCGCCGGGCACAGCGCAGCGCTCCAACCAGATTGGCGTCGATTACCTGGGTCAGCTCGTCCTCGCTCATCCTCATCAGCAGTTGGTCACGCACAATCCCGGCGTTGGCGACTAGTACCTCGACCGGGCCGTGGGCCTTTGCAGCAGCGGCGAACGCCGCCTCGACCGATGCCGCATCCGTGACGTCGCCTTCCAGTTGGAGGAGTTGGCCCCGCACTGCGCCGGCCGCTGCCGCCGCGGCGTCTGGTTGCGCCGCGCGGTCCAAACTGGCCACGTTGTCGCCTGCCGCCAAAAAGTCCTGGGCGATGGCCGCGCCTATCCCCCGGCCCGCGCCGGTGATCAAAACACTACGTCTACTGTCCAATGTTGTCTCCTGGCTGGTTCCATGGCTGGTAGCGACTTGCGCCTGTGCAGACTACTTCTGTGGCGGCCCGATCGCCCTGCCACTGGTATCCAACAAGTCTGGCCCCGCCTTGTGCGATCCCTCCAAATGCTGCCGCCGGCCTGGCCCAAAGAATTGGCTGGGCGGCGGCGCGGTTCGGGCCAGATTAGACTGGGATGCCATGTCACCTCGCATTGCCCTAGCGCAGATCAACCCGACTGTGGGTGACCTGGCAGGCAACGCAGATTTGATCTACTCCTGGGCCGCCGAGGCCACCCAAAGCGGCGCCCAGGTGGTCGTTTTCCCGGAAATGGCCCTGACCGGCTATCCGATTGACGACCTGGCGGGCAAACCCGGCTTGCAGCGAGCCGCCAAACTGGCCATAGCCAAGCTGGCCCAAAGACTGGACCGCGGCGGCATGGGCGCCTGCCAGGTAGTGGTCGGTGGGCTTGGTACCAACGACCAGGGCCAGCCCGTTGACATTGCCGCCGTCTTGCACCGAGGCCAGGTCCAGCAGGTTTACGCCAAACGCCACCTGCCAGCCACCGGCGACTATGACCAGTGTCGCGTTTTCGCCGCTGGCCACCGATCGGCTACTTTCGCCGCCCACGGCGCCAGATTAGGTCTCGCCATTGGCCACGACATTTGGTCGGCCGGCCAAGCGACAGGCGCCGGCCAGGCAGGCAAACAGCCCGCTGGCCGTTTGGCCAACCGATCCCCGGCCCTGGACCAGGATCAGGGCGCCCCTGGCCTCGACGCCCTTTTGGTGTTGGGCGGCTCCGCCTTTGAGCTGGGCCAAGACCAGGCCTGTCTGGCCCACGCCCGCAGGCAGACCAAACGGCTAGACGCCGCGGTGGTTTACGTCAACCTGGTTGGCGGCCAAGACGATCTTGTATTTGATGGTGGGTCTTTTGCGCTCAACGCCCAGGGCGACCTGGTTTGCCAGGCCGGCCGCTTCGCCCAGGAGTTGGTGTCTTTCGACCTGGCTGAACCTGCCACCGAGTTGGTGCCAAAACCTGAACTGGCCGAAGAAGAAGCGGTCTACCGGGCCATCACTTTGGGTCTAGGCGACTACGCCCGTAAGGGCGGTTTCGCCAAAGCCATCTTGGGTCTTTCCGGCGGCATCGATTCAGCCCTGGTGGCGACTTTGGCAGTTGACGCCTTGGGGGCGGCCAATGTCACCGGTGTGGCCATGCCTTCGGCCATTTCCTCACAGCATTCCCTGGACGATGCCGCAGATCTGGCCTCACGCTTGGGCCTGGATTTCCGTACCGTACCGATCAACGACTTGGTGGAACCTTTTGTGCGAAAGCTCAACCTGGCGGCGGTGGGGGCGGAGAACATCCAGGCCAGAGTGCGCGGCATGGTCCTGATGGGGATCTCCAACATGGAGGGCCACCTGGTCTTGGCCACCGGTAACAAATCCGAGTTGGCAGCGGGATATTCCACTATCTACGGCGATGCCGTAGGCGGCTACGCGCCAATCAGAGATGTCTACAAGACCCAGGTTTGGGCCTTGGCCCGCTGGCGCAACACCCTGGCCCGCCAAAGCGGTCAAGTCGAACCGATCCCGGAGCGGTCGATTGCCAAGCCGCCTTCGGCCGAGCTGCGTCCCGGCCAACTCGACACCGACTCGCTGCCCGAGTACGACATCCTCGATCCGGTTTTGCAGCGATATGTCGAACAAGGCTGGGGCCCGGCCGAGCTGGCCAGTGAAGATCACCCGGCCGCAGCGGTCGAATTGGCAGTCAGGCTGGCCGACAAGGCAGAATGGAAACGTCGCCAGTACCCGCCTGGCCCAAAGGTCACCGCCGTGGCGTTCGGGCGCGACCGGCGTTTGCCCATGACCAACCGCTGGCAGGAGGTTTGAAACGACGTGACCGAGATGCCCACCGCTTACAACCCGGCGCCCAAGGCGAGCTTGCCCGCAACCGGCCAGGGGGCGGCATCGGCCCTATCGCAGCAGGCCAAGGTTAGGATCCACCACCTTGGCCAAGCCAAACAGGCCGGCGAAAAGCTGACCATGCTAACCGCCTACGACCGGCCCACGGCCGAGGTCTTCGACCAGGCCGGCATCGATGTGCTGCTGGTAGGCGATTCCATGGCCAACGTCATGTTGGGCTATGACACGACCCTGCCGGTCACATTGGAACAGATGGAAAGCGCCACGCGGGCCGTGGCCAAGGCGGTCAAACGGGCCCTAGTGGTGGTAGACCTGCCCTTTGGCACCTACGAGTCCAGCCCTGAAGGCTGTTTTGACTCAGCTGTGCGGCTGATGAAAGCCGGCGCCCAAGCCGTCAAGTTTGAAGGCGGCGCGCGGGTTAGAGACCAGATCCGCCTGCTGTCCAGCTCAGGTATTCCGGTGATGGCACATCTCGGTTTTACGCCGCAATCGGTCAACACCCTGGGCGGCAACCGGGTTCAAGGTCGCGGCGACCAGGCCGCCCGCGCGCTGGCATTAGACGCTCGGGCCGTACAAGAAGCCGGCGCCTTTGCGCTGGTACTTGAGATGGTGCCGGCCGCCTTGGCCAGCCAGCTGACCGCTGATCTTGATATCGCCACCATCGGCATTGGGGCCGGCGCTGGCTGCGACGGTCAGGTGCTGGTTTGGACTGATATGGCTGGCCTTGAAGCCTGGACACCGTCTTTTGTGCGGCGCTTTGGCCAGCTGCGCCAAGATTTGGCCGATGCCGCTTCCGCCTACGCCCGGGCCGTTAGGCTGGGCCAGTACCCCGACCAGGAGCACTCTTTCGAATGAGTTCCGCTTTGGCCCCAATTGGCTCACTCAAGCCGGGCGTTGTTAGCCCCACCCGCTTGGTGCCGAAGGAAATAGAGCGGCCCGAATACGTTGGCAAGGCACAACCCGACTTAGAACCTTGGCCCGGCAGCGAAATCAACGATGCCGTCACCATTGCGGCGATTAGGCGGGCCTGCCAGTTGGCGGCCGAGGCCCTGGCCTATGTGGGAAAACACGTGGCACCAGGTGTCACCACCGATGAGCTGGACAGGCTTGGCCACGACTTCCTTATTGGCCGGGGCGCCTACCCGTCGACTTTGGGCTACAAGGGTTTTCCCAAGTCGCTGTGCACTTCGCTGAACGAGGTGATTTGCCACGGCATACCCGATTCGACCGTGATCCAAGACGGCGACATTGTCAACATCGACATCACCGCCTTCACCGATGGCGTTCACGGTGACACTAATGCCACCTTCTTGGCCGGTCAGGTTGACCCAGAGTCCCGGCTTTTGGTTGAGCGCACCCACCAGGCTATGACGCGCGGCATCAAGGCCGCCAAACCCGGGCGGGAAATCAACGTGATTGGTCGCGTGATCGAGGCCTACGCCAAACGCTTTGGCTACGGCGTGGTACGTGACTACACCGGCCACGGCGTTGGCCAGGCCTTTCACTCCGGCTTGGTCATCCCCCACTACGACACCGCCCCTGACTTTGATCAACTAATTGAGCCAGGCATGGTCTTTACGATTGAACCGATGCTGACTTTAGGTACCTACGACTGGCGGCTCTGGGACGACGGTTGGACCGTGGTGACGGCCGATTCAAAACGGACCGCCCAATTTGAGCACACCATCTTAATCACCGAAACAGGATCCGAGATTTTGACGCTTACCCAGTAGCGGGCGGATCGGCAGCCAGACCAAGCGACTAGGAGACACAACCGGTGCCAGGCAGCAACTTGACCCGAGCCGAGGCCCAAGCCCGAGCCCAACTGATCGACACAGTGACATATCGGGTCGAACTGGATCTAACCGGCGGGGCCGCCCAATTCGACTCGGTCACCACCGTGGAGTTTGGCTGCCGCCAGGTCGGAGCGAGCAGTTTCATCGACTTGATCGCCCCAGAAGTGACTTCGGTCGAACTCAACGGCCAGGCACTTGAAGTAGACAAGGTCTTCCAAGACTGTCGGATTACCCTGCCAGCCTTGGCCGCCCAGAACCGGTTGGTGGTCAAAGCCCGGCCGGCCTACTCTCACAGTGGCGAAGGCTTGCACCGCTTTGTCGACCCAGTTGACCAGGAAATCTATCTCTACACCCAGTTCGAACCAGCCGACGCCCGGCGGGTCTTCGCGGTCTTCGAACAGCCCGATATCAAAGCTAGCTTCAGCTTTGTTGTCTGGGCGCCTAAGTCCTGGACGGTGCTGTCAAACCAGCCAGCCCGCCTGGTTGAACCCACAGCTGGCGGCCAAAACCAAATCCACCATTTTGAGCCCACGGCCAAACTGTCCTCTTACCTGACTGCCATCTGCGCCGGCCCGTTGGCCGCCTGGCACGACCAGGTCACCTCGACCGATGGCCGGACAATTCCGCTGGGTCTGTACGCCCGCGCCTCGCTGGCCCAACACGTCGACGCCGCCAATATCTTTGCCACCACCAAACAAGGTTTTGGTTTCTTTGAGCCGACCTTCGATTTCCCCTTCCCGTTCTCCAAATACGACCAGGTCTTTTGCCCGGAATACAACTTTGGCGCCATGGAAAACGCCGGCCTGGTCACCATCACGGAAGGTTATGTTTTCCGTTCAGTACCAGTTCAGGCCCGTCTTGAGCGGCGCGCCATCACCATTCTGCATGAGCTGTCCCATATGTGGTTTGGCGATCTGGTGACTATGCGCTGGTGGGACGACCTCTGGTTGAACGAATCGTTCGCCGAGTTTGTCTCGCATCTGGCCGCTGTGGCCGTGACCGAATGGCGCCAGGCTTGGACCACTTTCGCCTATTCGGAAAAGCTCTGGGCCTATCGCCAGGACCAGCTGCCAACCACCCATCCAGTCCTGGCCCCTATCGAAGACCTTGATGATGTCCAAAACAACTTCGACGGCATCACCTACGCCAAAGGCGCTTCGGTGCTGCGCCAGCTGGTCGCCTGGGTTGGCCAGGACGCCTTCATTGAGGCCTTGCGCTCCTATTTCTCCAAGCACGCCTGGTCCAACACCACTTTGGCCGATCTGCTGGCCGAGTTGGCTCTGGCCTCAGGCCGAGACCTTGGCCAGTGGTCTGAAAAGTGGCTCAAGACCGCCGGTGTCAACACTATGACCGGCCAGTTGACCGGCCAGACACTGAGCATCCGGCAATCAGCACCAAAGGAACACCCCACGCTGCGGCCCCATCGAATGGGTCTGGGCGGCTTCGGCCTGGCGGGCGGCCAACTGACCCGGATCTGGAATCGCGAGATTGACGTGCCACCTGACGGCGTCAGTCTTCTGCTCGATGGCGAGGCCGGCGATCTGGTGCTGCTAAACGACCGTGACCTGACCTACTCCAAGATCCGGCTCGACCCGGCTTCGTTTGAAGTGGCCCTTCTCCATGTTTGGCAAGTCGACGATTCGCTGGCCAGGGCGGTGATCTGGGGAGCCTTGTTTGACGCCGTGCGCGATGGCGAGTACCCGGCCTCGGGTTATGTCCGCGCGGTTCTGCGTAGCATTGGCAACGAGTCCCATGCCACCGCCCGCCAGATCCTGCTGCGTCAGTTGGACACCTGTCTGCGCTGGTACGTCGATCCGGCCAGGCGCCTAGACCAGCTGCGTCATGCGACTCAAAGACTGGCGAGCCTGGCTGAGGCGGCCGGTCCGGGATCAGACAGTCAGCTCTTGTTGATCAAAACACTGGCCCGGCAGGCCCAAGACCCTGCGGCCCTTGACCTGGTCGAAGCGCTGCTGAACGGTCAGCGTAGCCTTCCTGGGCTGTCGATCGACACCGACCTGCGCTGGGAGCTGCTAATGCCGCTGATAGCGGCCGGGCGCCAAGGCGAGGTAGCCATCGACGCCCAGCTGGCGGCCGACCCAACCGCGACAGGTCGTGAGCAGGCCGCGGCCCTTCGCGCAGCGCTGCCCAATAGCGAAGCCAAAACCGCGGCCTGGCTGCGGGCCGTGGAGGACCCGGCCACCGCCAACGCCACTCAACGTCAACTGATCGACGGCTTTGGCCGGGTGGTTGACCGCAGCTTGTTGCGGCCTTTCGCCCAGACCTACTTTGATTCGGTCGAACGGGTTTGGGATGCCCGCAGTGGTGAGATGGCCGCCAATGTGGCTGAGGGCCTCTACCCGGCTTGGCTTCTGAACGACCCCGAAGTCGACGTTTTGGCCTTGACCAGTGATTTCTTGGCCGCATTGGGTGACCGCAAGCCACCACTGAGGCGGCTGGTGGTAGAGGGCATGTCAGGTGTTCAGCGAGCCTTGGCCGCCCAGGCTTGCGACGCAGCCAGAGGGGCGTCACTGGCCGGCCGGCTTGGGGACGTGGTCTGACAAGCTCGCCACGGGCGCTAGAGTAGCTTCGGTGGTTGGGCCGGAGCCCATGCCGCCTAAACGCCCCCGGGGGCTTGGCCATGAGCCGGGTCCCGCGGCCTCAGTCGACTCGGTTGGCGCCTCGCGCTGACATCGGCAAACGCGGCAGGACAACACAGTTTCAGGCTAGGAAACGGGTGTTACTCACCGGTCTTCCAGCCCGGCAATAAGGAGACTCTAATGACTTACTTGGCAACACCCGAATTCGCCACTGACTGGCCGGAGTGGGCTCGCTGGTTAATTGGCGACCCGCTGGCGGTGGTGCTCTATCTGCTGGGGGCGCTGGTTGTCTTAGCCATTGCCCACGCTGTTATCGGTCACACTGTTAAGAGGTTGGCAGCCAAACCGTGGACGCTAGGTGGGGATGGCGATGTCAGCGAAGCCGAGCGAGCCCACAACCAAGCTCGCAGAGAGGCCCGGATCAAGACCCTGGGTTCGGTGGCGCATTCGACGGTCAAAGCCGTGGTCTGGATCTTGACGATCTGCCTGGTCCTGGAGCGGCTCGGTGTGTCGATGGGCCTGATTATTACCACTTTGGGCGTATTAGGCGTTGGCGTTGGCTTGGGTGCGCAGTCGATGGTCAAAGACATGATTGCCGGGATGTTCATTTTGGCCGAGGACCAATTCGGTATTGGCGACCAGGTCGACGCCGAACAGGCCAGCGGCAAGGTCGTGTCGATGTCTCTGCGCATCACCACACTGAGGGATGATGACGGCGTTATTTGGTATGTGCCCAACGGCACTGTCACCCGAATCGGCAACTCCTCCCAGCACCGGCCACCAGCCACCGGCGAGGCGGCGACCAGTTAGCCTGTGGCGGCGCTGATCTCGGCCGCTAGCTGGCCTGACTTTGCGCCAAGCACGACTTGGACCACTCGGCCAGAGATGACCACGCCATAGGCGCCAAGGGACTTCAAGGCAGCCTCGTCAACCAGGCTGGCGTCCTTTAGCTCAACCCTTAGATGCGCCTGGACCGGTGTCACCCTGACCAAGTTGTCCCGGCCACCAAGATGCTGTAGGACCAGCTCAGCCGTGTTCAATTGAGCCCTCCTTAGTTGGCACCACCGCCAGTTTAGGGGGCCGGTGAATCTTTCCCCGCAGTAGCTTCTGGCCGTCGATGCGCACTATTCGCCAACTTCCAGGCGAGCGAAAAACCTTCGCCGCCACGGTTAGTCTCTCCGCAAGCGCCTATGAGTCACCCGATGCGGCCTGGCCGCCTCGGGCCCCAGACGGTCCACCTTATTGGCCTCGTAGGCGGCGAAATTGCCTTCGAACCAGAACCAACGGCTCGGGTCCTCATCGGTGCCTTCCCAGGCCAGGATGTGGGTGGCCACCCGATCTAGGAACCAGCGGTCGTGAGAGACCACCACGGCGCAGCCCGGGAACTCCAGTAGGGCGTTTTCGAGCGAACCCAGTGTCTCAACGTCTAGGTCGTTTGTTGGCTCGTCCAGCAACAACAGGTTGCCACCTAGTTTTAGGGTCATGGCCAAGTTGAGCCGATTGCGTTCTCCGCCTGACAGCACGCCAGCCGGTTTCTGCTGGTCGGGGCCCTTGAACCCAAAGGCCGAGACATAGGCCCGAGATGGCATTTCGACCTGGCCAACGTGGATGTAGTCCAGCCCGTCACTGACCACTTCCCAGACCGAACGTTTCGGGTCAATCCCGCTGCGCCCCTGGTCAACGTAGGCCACTTTGACCGTCTCGCCAATCTTGAGGTCGCCACCGTCAAGCGGTTCCTCTCCCACTATGGCCTTGAACAAGGTTGTCTTTCCCACCCCGTTGGGCCCAATCACCCCGACAATGCCGTTCTTGGGCAAGGTGAAAGACAACCCGTCTACCAGAACCCTGTCGTCAAAGCCCTTGCGCAGCTTTGAGGCCTCCAGGACTATCGAACCCAGGCGCGGGCCCGGTGGGATTTGGATCTCGTCAAAGTCGAGTTTGCGGGTCCGCTCGGCCTCGGCCGCCATTTCTTCATAACGCTGCAACCTGGCTTTGGACTTTGCCTGGCGGCCTTTGGCGTTTTGGCGCACCCAGGCCAGCTCCTCGGCCAGGCGCTTGGCCAGCTTGGCGTCCTTTAGGCCCTGGACCTCGAGCCGCTCGCGCTTTTTCTCCAGGTAAAGCGAATAGTTGCCTTCATAGGCATAAGCCCGGCCACGATCAAGCTCCAAAATCCACTCAGCCACATTGTCAAGGAAGTAGCGGTCGTGGGTGACCGCCAAGACGGCGCCGGGATACTTGTCCAGGTGCTGCTCCAGCCATTGGATCGACTCAGCGTCAAGGTGGTTAGTCGGCTCGTCTAAGAGCAGCAGATCGGGCTGCTCCAATAGAAGCTTGCACAGCGCCACTCGCCGCCTCTCGCCCCCCGACAGGACGTTGACCGGTGTGTCAGGCGGCGGACAGCGCAACGCGTCCATGGCCTGATCCAACCGCGAGTCGAGATCCCAGGCGCCAGCGTGGTCAAGGCTTTCTTGAAGCTCTCCCATTTCTGCCAGCAGCTTGTCGTAGTCGGCCTCGGGGTCAGCTAATTGCTCGCTGATCTGGTTGAAGCGGTCAAGTTGAGCCTTGATTTGGGCCACGCCCTGCTCAACGTTGCCCAAAACCGTGGTCGAGTCATCCAACGATGGTTCCTGTTGCAGCATGCCAACGCTGTAACCAGGGGTCAGCGTGGCATCGCCGTTCGATGGCACGTCCAAGCCAGCCATGATCCTCAAAACCGAGGATTTGCCAGCACCATTGGGCCCAACCACGCCAATTTTGGCTCCCGGGTAAAACGCCAAGGTGACATCGTCCAAAATCAACTTGTCACCGTGGGCCTTACGGGCACGTTTCATTACGTAAATGAATTCAGGCACCGCATAAGGATACGGCCAGTCGCTGAACCAAAGTCGCATCTAGGCGATTGGTGGCCCCCTAGGCCGCCAGCGGCGCCTGAGCAGCCACCTGACCTTCGGGGCCCTGCTGGCGCCGTGTTGGCGCCTCCTGGCCACCAACTTGGCCCGGCATTTCCTGCCCGGGCTGGGTTGGAGCCAGGGCAGCCCCGGGGCTTAGGCCGGCCGGCTCGCCCTCGGCCCCGCTAACGGGACTGCCGCCTGTGCCACCGGCTGGTCCGCCACGGGCAAGATCATCCACCTGGTCTTGCCCTGCCGCTTGATCCTGCCCTTCCGGGCCCCGACGGTGGGCCGCCATGGCCACTTTGGTGAAACGAGTGTCTCCCCAGCGCAGGTCATGGCCCACCAGATCAGCTTGGACCTGCATGGCCCAATTGGTTGAACCGTCTTTGGCCTCCCACTGGTGACTTGTCAGCCGGCCAACCACAATCACCGGGTCGCCCTTGCGCACCGAATGGCGCACGTTGTTGCTCAAGGCTTTGCCCCGGATCTTGATGTCGAACCACTCGGTTTTCAGCTCGGCGTACTCGCCGTCGGCTTGGCGGTAGCGCGGCGTTGACCCCATCCTGAAGGTCATAAAGTCGCCATTTGGTCCCGCTCGCAACTGCGGCTCGGACGAGACCCAGCCATTGACCGTCACCCGCACATCGTTTTCCATTTTTTCTCCCAAAAGTTTGGCTGCGGCCGGCCCCACGCCGGCCTATCGCCAAGCATCATTGCGTGGACCACCGACGCCTAGACGACCACCGCTGCCTCGCCTGTGGAGGACCGGTTTGCCGGACGTTATCAGTCGACAACCCAGACTTGCCTCTGGTCGGGAGCCGGTGGCCTAGCCGGGTCGCTAGCCGGTAACCTCGGCGGATCCCTGATCGGGTGCCTGGCCGGTTTCGGCACCACCAAGGCCCCCGGGCGAGCTGGCCAAGGAGCGCAACTCGGCGGCGACGTCTTTCAGATCTGACAGGGCATAGTTCACCGGATCACTCAGCGCCTTTTCGACAACGGTCACAACCGAGCCTTTGACCTTGACCAGCCAGGCCGCCCGCCATTTCTCCCTGGCACCAGCCCCGCCAAAAAGTCGGCTCAGCCAACCTGGCTTGGCAGGCTGGCTAAGGTCCGCCAAAGATTCGTTCAGCCTGGTGGCGAGGTTGGCCGCCGATGCAGTGGCCAGTGCCGCGACATCCTGCCACGGCTCGGGCAACACGGCGGTGGCAGCCCCGATGTAGCCTTTGACCAGCGGGCGCACTTCGGCTGCTGTCACCTCGACCAACCCAGGCGAAAATGGCTCCGGCGAGCCGTCGAGCGCTAGCGCCTCTAGGGCCTCGGCCACCGTTTTCCCCGCCGCCGCCAGGCCCTGGCCGTAAGCGGCCATTTGATCTGCGCCCAGGTATTCCGCCAAAGGCGCCTGAGCCAACACCTCGCCGGCCTCCCGGGCCAGGTCACCGGCTACTCGCCGGGCCGCCACAGTCTCCTCCGCCGTCCGTTCGACCAAGACTGAGCGCAAATCCTCGATCCCCTCACCCGTCACCGTCGAGGTGACCAGCAGCTTGGGGTTGGCCCACCCACCTGACTCCAAAAGCGAGGTCAAAGCCTCGCTCACCGGGGCGGCATCGGCCTGGGACAACTGATCGACCTGGTTCAAGACCACCAAATTGACCCGGCTGACCTGCTCCAAGGCTGAGGGCAGAAACAGTTCACGCAAGCCTGGATCGGCGTACTTCTGCGGGTCGGTCACCCAGATCAAAATGTCCGCCAAGGGCAGTATCCGCTGGGCCACCTTGTGGTGCTCAACATCGGCTGAATCCGAATCCGGCAGATCAACCAGAATCATGCCGCCCCACTCCCCCAGCTCCGGTTCGAGCACCGAATCGCGTTGGATGGTGTCATCCGGGTTGACCCCGGCCCACTCCAGCAGCGGCGCCGCGCCGGGCCCCCAAACGCAGGCGTTAGCCTTAGTCGTTGTCGGCCGCAGTGCCCCGACCTGCGCAAACTCCATTTTGGCCAGTGCGTTGAAAAGTGAGGACTTGCCCGAGCCACTGCCACCAACCAACGCCACCAGGGTGTGGTCAACGCCTCGCTCAAGGCGCCCGATGACGCCGGCCAAGCTTTCGGGGCAACCTGACCAGGCCTCGTCCCCTAGGCGCTTGGTCAGCAAATCGCATAGCTGGTACAACCGGTTGGCCCTTTGGCGCAGGGGTTCGATTCCGCTCATGGTGTTGTTGCCACCACCTCCGGGATAGCGTCGACCGTCTTGGCGCATAGGGACAGACGGCGGGCCAGGCCGGACAGGCCCGTCGGCTGAGCCGTGGCCGTTTCGATGGCTTCGCCAAACAGGGCTAAGTCCAGGTCAACGGCCCCGGCCAAGGCTCGAGCCTGGGCCTCAAGTCCAAGTCTAACCAGGTCGTTGACGCGGTCTGGTGCCAGGGCCTCAAGGTAGACCGCAGCGTTGTCCGCGCCCAGGGCTACTGCCTGGACTAGTCGGGCCATTCCGTCCTTGGTTAGTGCTTTGGTGGCGAGCACAATGGTCTCGTCCCCGGTTTCGGCTAGCCGGCTGGCCAGGTGTCGCCTCCAGAGCAGATGCGGGTCGTTGTCACCGGGCCTCAAACGCAACCAATGGCGAGGGTGACTGGTTTTGCTGGCCTGGCTGGGGCCGTCATCGGGCCGGAGCAGTCCCCCCGGCTGGGCCAGCGCGCGGGTACCTTCCGGCACCTGGCCTGATTGCCACAGCCCAACAACCCGGCGGCGCGCCCGCCGTGTGACTTGGTCTGCCACCTGTTTGACCGCCTGGGCCAAGGGCTGCTCGAGCCGGTCGAGCGCCAGCCTGACCTTTTCTGCCACCGCCGCATGCGGCGCCAGCTCCTTGTGCTGGTCGATGAAGGCAATCAGCCCCTCGGTCTCTGATTCCCAAATCAGTCGCAGCTGGGCCTCGGGTTCGATGGCGTCAGCGTTGGCGGTGGGCCCGTTTCCGGCGCCCAAAGCGGCCTTAGGCGCGGTGGCGGCCAGCGCGGCGCTGGTGGCGGCGCCGCCTGCATCGACGGCCGCCCGGAGGGCCTGAGCCGCCTGGTTGACCACCTCGGCGGTGGCTTCATCGGTCGCCTGGCGCAGCAAGTCCAAGGTCGCTTGATGCACCTTTTCCGCTCTAACCAGGCGTTTTGTCTTGTCTAGCGCTCTGACAACTGACTCGTGAATCGAACTGACGTTGTCCACGGCCTGCGGCCATGGGTCGAGGCCTTGTTCCGCCAACCAGCTCTGAATTGGCTCAGCAGCGACCGTGTCGAGGGCGGTGACAGGGCCTTTGGCTCGCAGCACTGTCATAACCGGCAAGTCCGGCCAGCCCCGATCAGCCAGCATCTGCTTGGCGTCTGCCACAACCACGTCGACTGACTCCCTGGGCAACCGGTTGATCAGGAAAAGTGTCGGCACCTGGGCTGGCATGATGGCGCCGAGCAGATCCCAAACCAGTGCATCGCCGTAACGCAGACCACTGGCCACCACAATCCAGCAGTCGACCGGCAACTCCACCTGGTCCAAATTGTCTGGGTTTCCGGCCGCGAAAGGATCGGACAGGTCTAGGACCGCCCGGCCCGGCAGCACCTCATCTCCCAGGCAAAGCGCGCTTTGGGTCAAGGCTGGGTGGCCGGCCATGAGGGCCGCCGTCGACGGCCTGACCAGGATTTGCGGTTGGGCTGTGGTCGGTCGCAGAGCCGAAACTGTCGCCAGATCCTGCCCCGCCAGGGTGTTGGCCACAACTGATTTGCCGGTACCGGTCGGTCCGGCCACACCAATAACCTTCGGTTCGCCCACTTGACGCAGCCGAGGCAACAGCTCATGATCCAGGTAGTACCGCAATTGGTCCTGCGCCAGGCGAGCCTCAGCCGAGGCTATCGAGGGAAAAGGGAATGTCACGGCGTCCAGTTCGCTGCGAAGCGCGCTGACCACTTCAAGCGTGGCGCCGTCGCCCTGCTCAGGCCGCATCATCCAAGTTTTGCCTACATCAAGGCCTTGTGCAACGATGCGCGCCCGGCAGGCAGTGATTGGGCCCAAGCCCGGGTGGCGCTGGCTGATTCGCCATCGCTCCTAGGCACCTTTGTAGCGGCTTGGCGGCTGCGGCGCTGACTGACCTAGTACCGATGCAGGTCAACTCGCCGTGACCTTGTATCAAAGCAGCCCAGGCCGCCGCGACCTTGTATCAAAGCAGCCCAGGCCGCCACGACCTTGCACCAAAGCAGGTCGACTCGCCGTGACCTTGTATCAAAGCAGCCCAGACCACCACGACCTTGCACAGAAACAGGTGCGACTTTCGGGGGACACGCGTCTGGCCTGGTCACCACCGCGGCCTCAAAACCCCGACCTGTCTTTGCACTAAGTCACGGCCGGCCCAGCTGCTTTGATGCTAAGTCGCGGCAGATCCGTGCCGGCCGTCACGGCGGCAAGCTCTACCACATTGGTGTTGGCCGACCCCACGCCGGAACCCACATCACCATGTTGATCCAAAACCTCGACGTTACGATCGTGGCCACCGCCACCGGAGAAATACTCCGCGAACTCGTACTCGATCCCACCAGGAACTATCAACCACAAGGCTAGACAAAAACGCGGCGAACCCACGTTTCGTGGGTTCACCGGTTTCCTATGTCCCGAGACATCACAACGCGCCCCCGAAAGGATTCGAACCTTCGACCATTGGATTAGAAGTCCAGTGCTCTATCCACTGAGCTACGGGGGCATGGGCGCCCAGTCAGCCTAACCCACGCAGGTAGGGTTGAAGAATGAGCGTTCCCGAACACGGCGTGACCGGCCCAATTGTCTGGGTCGACTGTGAAATGACCGGCCTCGACCTGACGGCCGATGCCTTGATCGAGATCGCCGTTGTTGTGACCGATTCGACCCTGGGGACCCTGGGCGAGGGCCTGGACATCATCATCAAGCCGCCGCAGGCCGCCCTCGACCAGATGTCGGACTTTGTCCGGCGGATGCACACTACTTCGGGTTTGTTGGACGCTCTTGATGCTGGCCTCGCTCTAGACGAGGCCCAACGCCAGGTCATGGCCTATGTCCGCTCTCATGTGCCGCACGCCGGAAAGGCACCTTTGGCCGGCAATTCGGTGTCTACTGATCGCGGCTTCATCGACCGGGATTTGCCCAAACTGGGTCGGTTTCTGCACTACCGGACCATCGATGTGTCGTCCATTAAGGAGCTCGCCCGGCGTTGGTATCCAAGGGCCTATTTCGCCGCCCCGGAAAAGCACGGCGGCCACCGGGCGCTGGGTGACATTTTCGACTCCATCGACGAGCTGCGCTATTACCGACAAGCCCTCTTCGCCGAATCGCCGGGCCCAGATACCGACACCTCCAGGGCCATCGCGGCCCAAATCGCCGAGACCTCAGTTCGCGGCTAAGCCCGTACCCTTGCCCGATGCCGTGTGCCCGGGCCGGCAGCGCGTCGTCCGGTAGTTGCCACGACGCTCAGCCAAACGGGGCCAACCCGTCTGGCTCGCCCGGTGACGGGCGCTGGCGGTGTCAGCCCGCCAGCAAAACCGGTAGACTCCATCACCGGCCTTGGCCTAGCGGCCAGCGCCATGGTGGCTGTAGCTCAGTTGGTAGAGCTCCTGGTTGTGGTCCAGGCGGCCGCGGGTTCAAGTCCCGTCAGCCACCCTTGAGTGTTCAAGATTGAACCTGCGGTTCCATGAACCGCCTCCCCCACGGCCCCATCCACAGTCCCCGAGCCCAGATCTGCCGTTCCACTTTCCACCTGCCCAAACACCGCTGCTGGAGTTGACCCCATCAGCCAGGTTCTCAAACGTGGCGTGTGTAGCAGTACCCAAGAGCGAATACGCCCTCGGATGACCGCCCCACCAGCCGAACCACCGACGGGCGGGAGGTGCCGGCTTGAGTGGCGAACTGGCTGAGGGTTAGCCAAACCGCCACTGGGCCTTGATTTCGGAGATGAGACGGCAGTCATTGGCGAGTAAGCTCTGCCCGGCCTCAACTCCAGCCCGGACTCAGCGGGTGGCGTGGATCAGGCGAACCAGCCGCATTGGTTGAAGTGCGTCACGGCGGTCCCAGAACCCGACCGGAACCGCATTGGCCTCCTCGACAGCACGAACCCCACGCCAGCCAGCGGCTTCCAACCAGCGGGCGGTTTCTCCGGGGCTGGGTGTCGAGAGCCATGGTTCTTGGCCGCCCAGTGCAGCGGCCAGGGCCTTGGCGTAGTCCTGTCCGGTGGCGTCGCGGGCCGCCATCGACATCAACGCTGAGGCATTTACCGGAGCTTTAGGATTCTTCACCTCAATTAACTACCATGCCAACCGGGCTTGGTGGGGCAGGCTTTCGGCACCACGACAGTGACGATTTGAGCTTTTCTTGACGTGCAAATGCGCTCCGTCTTCTGTTCGTTGGTTGGCATCCCGATACGGCCCCTGCCAACCAGTCCAAGGCCAACCGCCTGGGCACTCAACCATGGCTCAGGTCAAAAGACAGCCCAGAGGATGGCGAAGGCGGTGACGCCGACCACCGCGCTCCACACCAGTGACCGGGACAACCAGGCGATTAGGAACACCGGAATGGCCGCCAGCAACGGCAAGAAGGCGCTCAGCTCGCCCGAAGCCAGGGCACCGGGATTAAACAGGTCGGTCGCCACCAGAGCGGCAAACACTGCCGGCGGGATGAAACCAATTGTCTTCTCCGCCTGCGGTGGCAGCTTTCTACCCCGAAGCAAAAAGACGGGCAATACCCGGCAGGCCAACATCGACAAGGCGCAGCCGGCGAAGATTATGGAGAAACTGGTCCAGGTCAACTGCGCCACTCCTGCCGAACTGAAGTCGCCGCCATCGCGCCTGCTACCCCAAGCAAGGCACCGATGAGTATGGCCGCTCCACCCAGACCAACCAGCTTTGCCATCACCACCCCGCCGGCCGCGACCAGGGCGGCTAACACGGTCCCAAACGACCGCCGCTGCATCAACAGCAGGCAGATGAAGATTGACGTCATGGCGAAGGACGCAATCGGCAAAGGGATGTCCAGGGCATTACCAACAAAAACCCCGGCCACGCAGCTGGCCGTCCATGAGGTCTGCGAAAACAAATTGACCAGTGTGGCCCGTCCCACCGACCACTCTCGCGACGCAAATTGGTGGGTGTTCACGCCAAAGCTTTCGTCGGTCACACTGGCGGCAAACAAGTAGGTCAGTCGCTTGTCGGTGTTTTGGCAGTGCCGTGCCAAGGACACGCCGTAAAGAATTTGCCGGGTGTTGACCAGCGAAACACTTGCCACAATCGAAGCGATCGGATTGGCCGCGATCCACATATTCGGGATCATGAACTGCCCGGCGCCGGAATAGAACAAGACCGCCAGGAGCAGCACCTGCAGGGCGTTCATGCCGACTGACGCGCTCAGCACACCGCAGGGTATGCCAATCACCAAATAACCGAGCATCACCGGTAGGGCCGCGCGCAGCGACTGCGATAGATGCTCCCGTTTCGGCACGAAACGCCATCCTAGTTTGCGCCAACCCTTGAGGGGCGCGTTGTCGCCAAGGCATTTTTGGCCGGTCGTTGCGCCAGCCTTGGCCGATGGCGCCGGCCAGTTGGCTTTCGGGCGGGGTCACCCGGTGGGCGGGGGTGGTAGGCACTAACGTAGGTGGCGGCTTGGTCGCGCAGAGCGAGCCAAGGCGGACCAGCACGGCGAAGATCCCCTCGCCGCAGGTCGAGTGCCAGGACAAACAAGGAGAAAACAATGCAGCAACGGAAAATCGGCGACTTCTCGGTTGGCGCCATCGGGTTGGGGGCCATGCCCATGTCCATTGAGGGACGACCCGAGCCTGAACAGGCCATTCGCACCATCCACGCGGCCTTGGATGCCGGTGTCCGGCACATCGATACCGCCAACTCTTACCACCTGAACGCGGGCGAAGTTGGGCACAACGAGCGTTTGGTCGCCCGGGCCCTGGCCTCGTGGACCGGCAACGTTGACGAAGTATTGCTTGCCACCAAGGGCGGACACCTCAGGCCGGGCGACGGCAGCTGGACCCAGAATGGCGATCCAAGCTACCTGGTGGCGGCAGCCAAACAGTCAGCCCGCGACCTTGGAGTCGAGTCGATTGGTCTGTATTACTTCCACCGCCCCGACCCTGCCGTGCCATATGAGGATTCGCTCGGTGCGTTAACTCAACTCCTCCAAGAAGGAGTCATTCAGCAAGCCGGCATCTCCAACGCCTCGGTCGAACAAATCCACCAGGCACAAGCAATTGTGGGCCCTCAAATGGTGGCCGTCCAAAACGAATTCTCGCCGGCCTACCGTTCGACCCTGGACACGCTGCATGAATGTGCTCGCCTGGGTATTGCCTTCCTGCCGTGGAGTCCGCTTGGCGGAATCAGGTCGGCTAAGTCGTTTGGCGCGACCCATGGCGTCTTCCAGCAGGTTGCCGCCGCGCACGGAGTTTCGCCACAACAGGTTGGATTGGCCTGGTCGTTGGCCCAGGGGCCGCATGTAATCCCGATCCCCGGGGCATCGCGGCCTGAAACCATCATGGACTCGGCTTTGGCGGCAGATTTGGTTCTGACCGACACTGAGCTGGCGTTATTGGACGCCGCCTAGACCAGGCCGAAGGCCAAAACCACCCCGCCGAAGCCAACAAACACGCCAAACTCGGCGTACAAAAGGTTCCTGGCCAGCAGCTCGCTGCGGTACAACGCCAGCAGAACCAACATGAAAGCCGCGTAGGCGGCTGTCACTCCGATCAGCCAGCCTGTCCCCCGCAGCCAGGCTTGCGCCACCAACAAATACGACAAGATGAAGCAGCCGGCCACCGCCCGCCAGGCCGCCCGCCGGTGAACCCGAACCCGCCAGCCGGAGGTGTGTGGAATCAGCGCGGCCACCACCACGAGGACCTGGATTGCGCTGATCAACAGGCAGTTCACCAGCCAGAGGCGCGACTGGCCGTAGAGCACCTGCCACACATAGAGCGCCAGCGCCAGATTGGCCGTGGTCTCGACAACCGCGAAGACCACCACCGAGGCCCGGCGCATAGCCACATGGCGCGAAATGGTGATTGTCCGGTCCCAACCGGCGACCGCTGATAGCACTACACAAACCACAGTCGGCACAACCACCGCCGCCAGCGCCAGCCAAAACACCGTTCAAGCTTAGGACCTGCCGGACAAGGCTCACCGGTGAGCGCGGCGCCAACGGACTACCCGGCATCGGCGCAGGCGTGCTGCAATCAAGTCGAGGAAGGCGCAGACGCCACCACCACGCAGACGGCACCTTTCTTCAAGGCCAGGCCAGCCTCGAGACCAAGACCGCGCAGCTCTTCGACCAGCCCCTGGGGGCTTAGTAGCCGCTCCCGGAACCGTGCCAGCCGCAGGAATGCGTTCACCGGCGCGCGTATCACCGCGGGAATGACTGGTTCCGCCAGGTAGACCTTGCCTCCAGGCCCCAGGCTTCGTTTGGCCTCGTTGACAAAACCGGCCCGGTCATCGAAGTGGTGGTAGGCCAGGCAAGCGACGATCCCGTCGACTGAAGCATCCTCAACGGGCAGGGCGCCGCAGGAGCCCGCCAGGATCTCCATATCCGGGCAAGCGGCCCGGGCCACCCGGACCATGGCAGCCGACGGGTCCACGCCAATCCCCGTGATCCCAAAGCTCCGTTCCAGCTGGGCTAGCAGCCGGCCAGTGCCGCAACCGACATCGAGCACGCGGTCGCCCGGCCTGAGGTTGGGGCCGGCAACGCGGATCAAGGCTCGGTAATAACGGTCAGCCAGCCTCCCCTTGCGGCCGGCATCGTATTGGTCCGCCCCGGCCGAAAAGTCGATGGCCCGGCTGGCGTGGTGGCGGCGCCCCCAATGCCGGTGCGCTCTCCGGTTGGCCTTAGGCTGTGGCATTGGGCACCTCCGCGGGTTTGGCTTTGACATGGACGATGGCGCTGTCCAGTTCCGGAACACCGTTCAGCACCGTAGCGGCGAGGTGATCAGACAGGTCACTGGCCTGACCCAGTGTCAGGTTGGGATTGGTGACCACCGTTGCCTCGGCGGTCAGTTCATGGCCAAGCCAGCGAGCTCTAACAGTTCCGTTTTCGGTACCGGTTTCCTGGTTCAGGATCGCCTCGATCGATTCCACCAGGGCCGGATCGACTCCATCCATTATTCGCCGCAGCACATCGCGGCCTGCCCCGAAGAACACCGCCGCAATGGCAAGCGCGATCAGCAAGCCAATAATCGGATCGGCCAGGGGTAATCCCAGCCAGACCCCGAACGCGCCCAGAGTCACCGCCAGTGAAGTAACGCCGTCAGTCCGGGCGTGGTAGCCGTCGGCTACCAGTGCGACCGACCCGATCCGGCGGCCCACCCGAATCCTGTACCGAGCCACCAGCTCGTTGCCCAAACAACCCACCAGGCCCGCGCCTGCGACCCACCCAAGGTGGGTCATCACCTGCGCATTCGACAGCCGCTCAATCGCCTGCCAAGCGGCGATCACAGCGGACAGACCAATCATGACGACAATCAGCAGCCCGGCAATATCCTCGGCCCGGCCGTAGCCATAGGTGAACCGCTTGGTGGGGCGGCGCCTGGCCAAGACAAAAGCGATCCAAAGTGGCACGGCTGTTAGGGCGTCGGAGAAGTTGTGCAAGGTGTCGGCCAGGAGGGCCGCAGACCCAGAAAGGAACACAACGACCAATTGGGCCAAGGCAGTGGCCATCAACCAGGCCAGCGACACTTTGACGGCCCGGATGCCCTCGGTCGTTTTCGTCAGAGGGTCGTTTCGGGGCGTAGAGACGGCGTGTGAATGTGGCCTGATGCGATGACCGAGTCGATGCCACCGGCCGCCGTGGCCGTGCTTGCGGCCTGGCCTGCCTGGCCGGGCCTCGGCTGCTAAACCGCCGGTCATGACGGGTTGTCACCTTCGACGGCCGGGGCGGCGGCGTCATCGACGTGGTGGGAGGGAACACCGGGCATGGCGTGTTCAGCGTTTTGGACAGCGTCGGTGACCAACCGCTCAACGTGGGCGTTTTCGAGACTGTAGTAGATCCTGGCGCCGTCCCGACGGGCTCTTACCAAACGCGCCATGCGCAGTTTGGCTAGATGCTGCGAGACGGACGGCTGTGGCTTGCCCACAACCCCGGCCAGGTTGGAAACCGTCAGTTCGCCGCCGGTCAAGGCCCACAACAGCCGGATACGTGTCCCGTCTGCCAGCAACCGGAAGACCTCGGCCGTCAAACTAGCCAGATCATCATCCAGGCGGGTTCGGCCGTCCCCGGCGGGCGGACATTCGTTCATGCGCATATGCTAACATGACTATTGTGGATGCGCACAAGACCCAGATTCGGGCTTACCGACCCAAGGATGAAGACGCCCTCTTCCGGCTGATACAAGGCGAAGGCGCCGAGTGGCAAGACTATTGGCGGGGCGCCAACCGGCAGAAGTACGCCAAGGCATTGGCATCGTCTATCGTCTACCTGCTCTTCGCAGGGGACGAACTCGCCGGCTACGCCCGCTGCCGCGACGACTCCGGCTATGGCGTCTACATCCTCGACCTGCTGGTTGACCAAAAACACCGCGGACTTCACTACGGCCAAAGCCTGATTGAACAGGTCCGCGGCGACCATCCCGGGGTCGAGGTCTACATCACCAGTGACGTCGATCCGTACTACCAGAAGCTGGGCTACCAAGTAGTCGGCACTCTCTTCGCAGTCCCCCGCAAGCCGTGAGGCACCAGTCCGGTCCGGGAGCCGGCATCGGCCAAGAGCACCCACCGGAAGCACTACCAGCTGCTATCATTTGCATGCAATCGTTAGCAGGAGGCCACAATGAGTACCGTTCAGCTTGCCACGAGGGTCGAAGAGTCTCAGGACCGGCTCTTTCGGGAAACCACCAAGCAGCTGGGAACAACCCCGGCAGACGCTATGCGTATGTTTGTGGCTGCTTTTAACCAGCACCGCGGCTTCCCTTTCGACGTGCGCCTCGACCGGAGTGTCGAGTTGCTCGAGACCGAGGAGGACGCCGTTGAATTCGCCTCCCATCTGTCTCGGAAGGTGCTCAATGAAGCGAGGTGACATTTGGACCCTCCATGACGGGCGATACGCGTCAAAGGCCCGTCCAGTGGTCCTAGTGCAACACGACTTTGCGGGTTTCGACTCGGTGATCGTGTGCCTACTCACGTCGTTCAACCGAAGAGGGACACCGTCGCGCGTTTCGGTGGAACCCACTCCGACAAACGGACTGAACAAGACCAGCTACGTGATGGCAGACAAGTTACTCACCGTCAGTCAGGATGAGCTCGGCGACAGGGTCGGGAATCTGACCGACGAACAGGTGCATGAGGTGTCATGTTCGTTGGCAAGGGTGCTCGCCATTGGCCGGAGCCAAGCACAGCCCGATCCGTCTGACTGATTCGACGATCAGTGTGAGCAAAGCACCCGGCCCGGCAGCCGGCATCGGGCAAGAAGCGCGCCGCCCGCGCCCTAGGTCAACCAGGCCACCAACCCCGCCAACAAAGGCGCCACGATCAGGGCAGGCAATAGGTCGCCGATCGGAACCTTCTTGATCCCCGCCAGCCGCACGCCCAAACCGAGCAGAATAACGCCGCCTGTGACCGTCAGCGCATCGACGTAACCGATGGGCAAAAAGTCGCCCAACCAGAAGCCCAATAGCGTCAGCAACCCCTGGTAGATGGTCAGCGGGATAATCGAAGCCATCACGCCAATGCCAAATCGAGAAGCGAAGGCAATGGCGGCAAAACCATCCATGATGGCTTTGACAATCAGCTGTTCGGCGCCCGTTCCTAGGCCGTCAGAAATTGAACCCAAAATGGCCAGCGGGCCAACGCAGAAGATCAGGGTGGCTGTCACAGCGCCTTCGATAAAGGTGCTTTCATCAGCACGTTTGGCAACTTTGGTGCGCAGCCAGGCGGCCGAGCCATCCAGTCGTTGCTCAAGGCGTGCACCGGAACCAATCAGCCCGCCTACCAGCAATGCACCCAAGACCACCAGCAGCCGGGCGTTGGCGCCAACCTCTTCCGCGAAGGCCGCCGACATCCCCGAAGCCACTGACATTCCGCCAATCACCAGCGTGACCAGGCCTAGGACCAGGGTGACTATGTCCCGGCTGCGCGCCGGCAGCCGGTGGCCCGCTGCCATGCCGATCAGGCTGCCAACGATCACCGTCGCCACGTTGATGGCCGTGCCCGCCCCGATGAACATGATCTACAGTCAACCACCGAGCCCAGGCCTGGCACCACAAGCCAATTGCCTGGTGGGATCATCTGGGTGGCCACTTGGCCCGGCCAAGGCCTGAACTCGCGTCATCGGCACGGCTCAGACCGGCTGTTCGGTTTCGGTAACCAGGCCGTTTTCGACCGCCAGACGGCCCTCTCTGAGCGCGCCCTCCAATACGCCGTCCAGCCGCTGGCGCGCCTCGGAGTCCATCTGGACGCCAAAAGCACTGGCGGTCCTGGCAAAGGTTTCGTCACGCCCCTTACCTGGGTCACGGCACACGGCCTCGATCATGGCATTACGCAGCTCGTGGTACGGGATTTCGTCGAGCTGCCGCCTGTCACCCGGCACGCGGAAACCGGCGTAGCTGGGAGGGTCAACGCCAGCTGGCCAGGCGATTGAGTCGCCGTTTTGAGCGGCGTGGAGTAGCCCCACCGGCAGGGACTTGCGAAGGGACTTGCGCTGTTCATCGGTCATTTGCCCGATGCCGAAGCGCGCCGCCACGATCCGTATCAGCCGGTCAGCCACGACTGGGCCTTCTTCGCTGACCACCGCGATGGCGACCTGGCCTACCGGGCTGACCTCCTTTTTGGAACGGCTGACCATGTCCTCTGGTCGGTGGCCGGCCTGCTCGGCGGCGGCCTTGAAGACTAGGGTGTCAGCGGTTCGCTCTGGGCCCTCTAAGGCCTGTGGCACAGCGGAGTCGTGGTCAATGGCCGGGGTGGCGGTCGGGGGTTGCGCTGGATCTTGCGAACTGGGCTCTGCCTCGGCCACCGGTGGCGGTCCAAAGTCAGCCGGCATCGGCTGCAGAACCTCGGTCTCATGCGACGTGCCGGGGGCATGCGGAAGCTCGGTCTCGCGAGAAAGGGGCAGATCAGCTGGGGATGGCGGTGACACCTCGGCGTCATGCGAAAGCTCGGACTCGCGAGAAAGGGGCAGGTCAGTTGAGGGTTGATGCGGAAGCTCGGTCTCGCGGGAAACAGGCAGATCAGTTGGGGATTGCTGCGAAAGCTCGGTCTCGCGGGAAACAGGCAGATCAGCTGGGGATGGCGGTGGCACCTCAAGGTCATGCGAAAGCTCGGACTCGCGGGAGATGGGCAGATCGGTTGGGGATGGCTGTGACACCTCGGGGTCATGCGGAAGCTCGGACTCGCGGGAAACAGGCAGATCAGCTGGGGGTTGCTGCGAAAGCTCGGACTCGCGGGAAACAGGCAGATCAGTTGGGGGTTGCTGCGAAACCTCGGACTCGCGGGAAACAGGCAGATCAGTTGGAGGTTGCTGCGAAACCTCGGACTCGCGGGAAACAGGCAGATCAGTTGGGGGTTGCTGCAGAACCTCGGACTCGGGGGGTAGGTCAAACCCAGCCGGCACCGGCTGCAGAACCTCGGTCTCGCGGGAAAGGGGCAGGTCAGTTGAGGGTTGATGCGGAAGCTCGGTCTCGCGGGAAAGGGGCAGATCAGTTGGGGGTGGCTGTGGAACTTCAGACTCGGGTAGTGGCTCAAAGTCAGCCGACATCGGCTGCGGAAGCTCGGACTCGCGGGAAACAGGCAAATCAGTCGGGGATGGCGGTGGCACCTCGGGGTCATGCGAAAGCTCGGACTCGCGGGAAATGGGTGGGGTCGGGTCGGGGTTGGTTAGTCTGACAATTGCCTCGACCTCGCTTTGCGGTGACTTCAGCCAGGCAGGCAGCCAAATCCGGTGGACCGCCAACCAATCGAGTTGCCCAGCCAAGATCCAAGCTGGCAGCCCGTCGCGATCGCCCACACTGGGCCGCCTGGCCCAATTGGGCCCATCAAGCATGACCGCCACCCAAGACGGCGACCCCTCGCGCCTGACCGCCAAGTCGACCCGGAAGCTCGACAGCCCATAGTTTTCGACCACCTCTAGGCCAGCCGCCCTCAACGCCGCCGCCACCTGGTCCTGGTGCAAATCCTGAGGTGCTTTATCCGCCCCTACCAGCCAGCGCTGGCCGTGTTCGGCCGCCAGGAGGTAGTCCTTAAGGTGGGCCAGGCCCAGCGAACTCGAACCCGACAAGTCCCAACCAGTGGGGTCGAACGAGGTCAAAACCACCACCTGGCGGCGAGCCCTGGTCACCGCTACGTTCAGCCACCTCTCGCCGTCCACCCGGGTCAGCAGACCCCAATTGGACGGCGCCCGTCCCTCGCCATCTGGCGCCACCGCCAAGGTCATAATGATGACGTCGCGCTCATCGCCTTGGACACTGTCCAGGTTCTTGACAAACAACGGCGCGTCGGTCCGGCTCAGGGCCGAATCAAGCCGGGCATCAGACACGCGTACCTCGTCCAGCAAATCCAGAATCAGATCGCGCTGCTGATCGCTGAACGCCACCACTCCAAAGGTCCACTGAGGATGCGACGCCAGTTGATCGCGCAGCTCGTGCACCACGCCGTAGGCCTCAGACCGGTTGACACCACCCACCCCGGTAACGTCGTTTTCCCAAGTGCCAGTGACCCGCCGCAACACGACTCCGCGCGGCGCACCGGCATCGGCCGGAGGGCTGGGGAACGTCGCCAAACGCCCGCCGTAGTACTGGGTGTTGGAGAAGGCCAACAACGACTCATCGAGTGATCGATAGTGCCAGGTCAGGTCGAGCTTTGGCCAACCCAGCCGGGCCGCCTCGACCAGAATCGAGTCCTCGGCGGCCGGAACCAAGCTAGCCTCCTCCCGGCCAGAACTGGCCGGATCTGAGGCGTTCTGTTCAGCCGAAACTGAGCCAATTGAGGCCGGCGCTTGCTTCGAGTCCCCAACCACCACCACGGCCTGGCCACGCCCGGCGGCGCCAATCGCTTCCGGCACCCGGATCTGGGAAGCCTCGTCGAAGACGACCACGTCAAAGCCCTCAAGATCGCCGGGCAAGTAGCGAGCCACCGAGGCCGGGCTCATCAAGAAACAGGGCACCAGCTTGCGCACCTCCTGTCCGCCAACCTCTAACAGTTGACGGAAGGTGAGCCCCCCTCGCCGCCGAGCCAGCTGAGAGAACAACTCGCCGATCTGGGCGAACGAAACATCGCCGTCAAAGTTGCGGGCCGCCACGATTCGGGCCGGCAGCTCAGTACAGAGACGTTGGCGCAGATCAGCCGCCTGGGTGATGAACCGATCAACCCGCCCCTGATAGGCCACTGGATCGAAGCCTCGCAAACCGGTGCCATCCAACCGCTCAACTAGGGTGGCTTGAGCGATCGCCGCCTGGATCATTTCGTCTAGCTGGCCGCCATCGACGGCGCCTTGGTCGAGAACTTGGTCGGCCCCTTGCACACCCAGTTGAGCCAGACGGTCCAATTCGCGGCGAACCCGAAGGAAGGCCGCCAGCCGCGGCGCGCCTTTCTCCAGATCGGCCTGCCAGTCATCAAGCCTGTTTACAATCTGATCGAGAAGCGATTGGTTGCCTCGCCACTGCTCCAGCCGCTCCGGCGTGACATCTAGAAGCCTGAACAACTCCCGCAGGACCTCAGCCGTCCGTTTGACGTCTCGAGCCGACCAACCCCGGGCCCTGTGCCCGGCTTGGTCCCTCACTTGCTCGGCCGCCTGGTCGAAGGTCGCCTGATCGATCAACCCGTTGCCTCGAAGCAACCAACCTGCCCGCACAGCTCTTTCTGCCAGCCAGAGCGACTGTTCGACCTGCGAATAGTCGGCCTCGACATAAGGGTTCCAGCGTTTGGGCAGGTCGATGCCAGGAAGGGCAGCCAGGGCCGCCTCGACATCAAGTACGGCCAATTCGGCCCGCTCAGCGCCTTGCAGTATCTCCGTCAATTGCTTCAGCGGCACGTTTTCGGCATCACGCCAATAGCCCTCGAGCTCGGTCACAATCTCCCGGCGCATCCTGGCCTTGCCAATTCGGCTGGAATCAGCCCGGTGGGCCAGCCCAATCACCGCACCCCATTCGAAACCAATCACTTCAGGGTCAAACCACTCCAGCAAGGGTTTGTACTCGATACGCAGACGCCTCAATCGTTTCGTCGCCACTTCAGCCGTGCGCAGCCATTCTTCGGCCCCGATGCCCTCAACTTGGCGCGGTGTTAACGCGTCTTTGGCCCCAATTGTGTCCAGCCACTGGGCCAAGGCGTCCAACCCGGCTGGGTCACGCGCAGCACAGGCTAGTTGCCAAACCGGCCCTTCAAGACCGGACGCCACCTCCCCTAAAGCCTCAACTGCCTGCGCCAGGCTCTTCAGGTCAAGCCCAGGCTGTGCCGCTCGCCGCTCCAGGCCGGCATCGGCCGGTTTTGTGTCAACTTGGCCGGCCACGGACAGATTCGCGCCAACCAGCCGCCAAGGCGAATCTGCCACCAAACCGCCCATTTGGCCTAGGTCTTGGGCCAACCGGCCTCCCGCCTCGACCACCGCCGCCAACCGCTGATCCTGCCGCAGAACCTCAGGCCCCACCGTCAAGACCGGGTCTGGGCCACGCGTTTCGACCACGGCCGCAGCCCCCAGAAGATCCTGGTGGGCCTGCCAAACCGACTTGCCCATGGGGCCCGGGCTGTGCAGCCGCTGCGGGTACTGCGACAAATGCGCCACCTCTTCGCGCTGAGCCGCTAGGGCAACGTCCCAGCCAGGTGAAGTGCCCGGAGTGAATTCGATGGCTCGGCGCAGTTGGTCTATGACGGCCGCCACGGTCTGGTGCCGGCCATACAGGTCCAGGCAGAACGGCGCCAACCCAACCGAGTCCAGGCGCCGTTTGACCACGTCCAAGGCAGTTTGCTTCTGAGCCACAAAAAGGACCGATTTGCCCGTCACCAGGCAATGCGCAATCAGGTTGGTGATGGTCTGAGATTTGCCTGTCCCCGGCGGGCCTTCTAGGACAAATGAATGGCCACCGGCAGCCCAACGAACGGCCTGGGCCTGGCCTGAATCGGCTGCCAAAGGTAGGTAGCTGGCAAACTCGCCGGCCTCTGGCAGGGAGGGTGTGGCGGGAGTCGCCATCCCGGTCTGGTTGGCTCCCAGAGCTAGGCCGTGAACAGGCTCACGCTGGCTCAAATGAGACCAGTTCATGGACAAGTCGTGCCAAATATCCATGGTGTGGGTCTGAAGGCAAATCAGGTAGGCCACTGGCTCGACCCGGAAACAGTCGAACCTGGAGCCGGCGATGGCCCGGCCCGTCGCCTCCAGGATCTGTTCAACTTCGAGACTGCCTTCGTCACCGGTTAGCTGAGCCAGCGCTGGGATTTCCAGGCCCCAAACTGTCCGCAGTTTCTCAGCCAGGCAGAGGTTAGGGACAGCCCGGCGCGCCGGATCCAACACCATTTCGAAGTGCTGGCCACTGCGTGACTCGGTCAAATCAACCGGCACCAGACAAAGCGGCGCGTCGCCGCGTCCCTGGCGGTCCGCTTCCATCCATTGCAGCGCACCAAGGGCCAAGTAGAGGCTGGCCTGGCTGGTCTCTTCCATGGCCAGGCGCGAGCGCCGGTCAAGGCTCCTCAGCCTGGCCGCGAAAGCGCCTTTTGACACAGTGGCATAAGCCACGCCAGAGACCTCCAGAGCGTCAATTAGGCCCCCTCCGTCCGCCATTTGGGACCCTTCGCCGCCTCCTGGCCTGCTGGCCTGGGCTAACGAGTCCTTTGGCAATAGCTTGACCGGGCGCCCGGCGGCGACCACGGACCCCAAACGGCCCAGGCCGGCGGCAGGTAGATGCAGCGGCACCGTCAAGCCGGATCTGCGTTTGGTCAGCGGATTGCAGTCTGACGAATCGACTAGCGCCCGCTGCCAGGCCTGCACCCGGCTGGGGATCGCGGCATCGGGCGCAATACTGGCTGATGCCGGTGGCTTCGCTGGGGCAGGTGGCGGCGACGGCGGCACCGGGGCAGGTGGCGGCGACGGCGGCACCGGGGCAGGTGGCGGCGACGGCGGCACCTGGGCAGGCGGCCCGGACGGCTTAGAGGTTTGGTCTGGCGGCAGCGGCCGGCGGGCCTGACGCGGCTGCGGCGACCGGCGCGGCTGCGGTGGCCGGCGAGGCTGACGCCGCTGGGCCGGCCGATCTGACTCGGTTGACTGCGGTGGCCGGGTTAGCTCGGGCTTTTGGACTGGCGGCGCAGTTGGCTGGGCTGGCTCGGGTGGCGCGGTTGGCGCAGGTTCCGGCGGCGACGGCCTCGCTTGTGGTGCCGGATGCGGCTGTGGCGGGTGGACCGGGCCGTCTTTGGCCACGCGGCCACGAAGACCCGCGCCTGGCGGCAACCCGGCGACAGCCTGGCCCAGCTGGCCCACGATTGGCAGAGGTTTGACCACCCCGTGGGCGGCATGGACATCAACCAGGTAGGTGATCTGGTCCTGACCGGATTGGAGATGCTTGGCGGCAATCGTGCTGGCCTGCTCAAAGGTCAGCGCCTGGAAGCGCAAACACAAGGCGGTGGCCTCGACCCCAACCAAACGTCTCGACGCCGCCACCGAGGCCAGCGTTCTCTTGTCTTCGACGGCCACCACCGGCAGTTGGGCATCCTCAGTCAGAAAGCCGGCGAAGGCGTGGTCCGCCGTGACGGCGATGACTGGGTGGATGCCAGCCCGCTCCAAAGCTGCGGTGTAAATGCAGGTCAAATCCAGGCAAGTGCCCCGCCTGTCATGCAGAACTTCCCAGTGGGTGCGAATGCGCTGGCCAGAGCCCTCGAATGTCCCGGCCGGATCAGACAGCAGCAGACGGCGGCTGGCCAAAGCGTCGTAGATGGCAGCGGCAATCGCCATGACCCTTTCGGGGCCCGACTCATAACCATTCAGGCTGGCCGAACCAGTCTTCTGCTCGAGGCGCTGGCTGGCCGCCCTGAGCACTGCGTCAATGGCCGGGTCCTCGGGGCGGACAAAAGCAGCAATGGCCTCTGGCACGGACATAGCCCACCACTCGTTGGCGGCCAGTAGCCGGATCACGCCCGATCCCCAGGCCTTGGCCTCACCGGCGTCCAGTCCTAGGCGGATTGTCGTCATGACGGCCTCATTCAGCCCGCCAAATACGGCCGGATCAACCGAAATCACCCGCCTGGTGGCGGGCAACTCCAACAATTCCCCCGGCCCCAACGGTCCAACCTGGATGTCAACCTGGGCAGTGACTTCATCAGTTCTTGGGCCCGGCGCATCAATCACAACTGATAACGTCACCGGCTTGGTCCTGGTATCGGTGGTGTTGACCACGGCCACAGTGGTCAGCGGCGTGGCCCGGTTGGAAGCGAGGGCCAAGTTGAAAGCGTCACGATAGGCCAGATAAGCCACCACGCCGTTCGACTGGGTTGTGCAGGATCGGATACCGGGACCAAGTTCACGCTCGGCGAATGGTGCCAGCCCCCTAGCCGTCACTGAGCCCGGACCGGAACCAACAGCCGCACCGGCGTCGACGCCCACGGCACCTCCGCCAGGAGTCGGGCCCAAAGCGGCTCTGGAGCCCTCAACCGGTTTTCGGCCCGGTGCCGCGCCTGGCTGGTGGTCTGGGCGTTCTTTGGCTGTCGAATCCGCCTTTGGGTCTGGCCGGCGCCTTGGGCCCAGGGAGCCTTTCTGGTCCGCCGGCTCGGCGACAGTGACAACTACCGGGATCTCTTGGGTGCCAAAATCGGTCAGAGTCGGCTGGTAGGGAAGCGATTGATGCCCATCACCGGCGTCTAGCAAGCCGATCAAGAAGCCCACCTCTTGGTCCAAGTTGAGCGCCTGGGCCAGCTGGGCCATAGTGTCCAAAGCGCGGTCGGCCTGCCGGCGGGTGATGGAATCTGGCCGGGAGACTCGGCCGGCTTGGCGGACAATCTCCCCCACCATGGCTCGGTACTCCTGGCCAAAGGCCGGCATGACCCTGGTGTGGGCTTCGATTGCCTGCAGCAACTGCTCTAGGTTCTGGGCCGAGCCGACGCTGGGCTCTTGGCCTGGTTGCGGGTCTGGCCTGGGCGTTGGTTTTGGCCTTGGCTGCTCGGGCCAGGTTCCGGGCAAGATCTGACTGTTCTGTCCCCACAAGGGGTCCTGCGCAGATGACGGCAAGGCCGCCTCGACCATGGATCTGAGGGCTGTTTCGAGCGCGCTAAGGCCCATGGCCAACCGCTCGGCGTCGCTCTGGTTGGTCGTCATTGCCCTATTGAACCTGTCCAATCTTGCGGCTCGAAGCCACTGGCCCATCGTAATCTCAGGTGGGCCATCTAGGTGGCGAATTGGCCACCGGCGAGCCGCCTATCCCCCATTCCAAGGTGGCCGGGCCTGGGTTGCAGCTCAAGTCTGCGGCGACCCGGGCGTGGCTCGGCTTGCCGACATTGCGGCTGGTAAGGGCGCATTTGCCCGATGGCGTCGCTTGTCACTGCCGTTAATCTAAGGCAGCATTACCTTGTTACGGGGAAGGTCATGATCACACAGCTATTCACCGCCAATTGGCAAATCTGGCTCGAAAACGATCACCAGGGCGCGCTTCGCTTAGGCCGGGTTCTGCCCGCGCGGTCGTTGGGACAACTGACGTGACCCACCACCCCGGACCGTCCGTTAGTGCGGCTGTCCTGCTGCTGACCGAGCGCCTTGAGCCGCTAATACGCCGCAGGCTAGAACCGATGCTGGGCTCTGCGCCGTGGACTGATGCCCTGGTGGAGCTCGACCGGGTCAGGGGCTGTGAGCCGGTCACATTTGAAGCCAATGACCCGAAAGCCCAGCTGCGGCTGGTAACCGAACGGCTAGGCCAGCTGGGGTACCCGTTCGAACCCGACGATGGCCACGGGTCGGTAACCAATTCGGGCCTGGCCCTTCGAGTGACGGTTTGCCGTTTGGCTCAAGGCAGCCAGTTCACCGCACCCGAGGCTTGGCGGGCCTACGACCTGGTCCGCCAACTGCTCGACGCACTGGGCGATAGTGAAGGTGCCGTCGCGGCCTCGACCGGCCAGGCTGCCTTGGTCGAGTTGGCCAGCGAACAAGAGGGTCTGACCTTGGATGAGATCCGGGGGCCGGAACTAGTGAACCTGCCGGCCAAACCTCGGTCGAAAAGAAAGGAGCCAGACCAGCCCGTTGTGCCGGCATCGGAAGTCTGGGATCTCCCGTTTGACAGCCTCAAGCGGCTGATTGGCCGCCGCCGCCCTGCGTTCGAACCGTGGGTGGCGGTACCCGTTGGTCAACCAGATCAGCTTTCCCGAACCGACCAGCCAGCCGTCAGAGACCAAATTAGGGCTCTGGCCCTGGAAATCGCCAAGTTCGAAGGCCCCATTCACGTCCACCGGTTGGCCACCCTGATCGCTCACTCGTTCGGTGTGCCCCGCCTGTTCCCAAAGCGCTCGGTCGATATCACCGACCAGATCCTCCTGACCCAGGGCCTCGAGGTTGACGTAGACGACTTCATCTGGCCATTTGCCGTCGACCGGGTGGGCTGGCGCCAGTTCAGGCCCAATGATTCAACCGTCGACCGCCCGGCCTGGGCCATCAGCCCGGTTGAGATCGCCAATGCGGCCGAGTTTTGGCTGGAGCGATCGGTTGGAGGCAGCGACCTGGAAGGGACTATTCTGCGAACCTTTGGCCAACACCGAGCCAGTCGAGACAACCGCAGGCACATCCGCTTGAGCATCCAAGACCTGGCCCTGGCCCACGCCTGACCAGCCCCTTTACGCGAGTCCAGGCTTTCGCACCACCCCAGCCAACCGTCATCGGGCACCGCGTGGGCCGCCTCGACACTAGACTGGACTGACAACACAACCGCAGCCATTACCTGGATTGGCAGCAACCATCAGCCACTGTCAACCGCTTGAGGTTGTTGTCTTGGAGGGGGAGTCCCAAGATGCCAAGAACGCCCAGAATCACAGCGCTGTGGCCGTTGCTGGCGGCGGCCTTGATCGTGAGCTTGTCTGCCTGCTCGGGGCAGGATAATCCTCCCAAGGCGGGGGAAGGCCAGGATGCCGACTGGTCCGTCGTTTTCGATGCCTACACCTACGTTTTTCCGCTGGTGATGATGGATGCCACACGGGAGACCTCGACCAACACTGTGCAGGCGGACGCCGCCAGGGCTCCAATCAACCAGATCAGCCACAGCGACCAGCTTGTCGACGCGAGCTACAAGACGGTCGTCACCCCGAACGTGGACACCGTCTATTCCAAGGCCTGGCTCGACCTCAGCCAGACTGCAATGGTGTTCCACAAACCCGAGGCTGATCGTTTCTTGTCAGTGGAGCTGCTCGATGCCTACACCAATTCTGCGGCCATTTTGGGGACGGGTGGCGATACTCAAGAAGCGCGCACCTACGCCCTAGTTGGCCCCAGCTGGACCGGTTCGCTGCCGGACGATCTCACCCGCGTCGACCTCCCGACCGAAAGCGTGTTCATGGTGGTACGGACCCTGGTGAAAGGTGAGGCTGATCTGGTCAACGTGCGGGCGCTGCAAGACCAGATGTGGCTAATGCCTCTTGCTGACTACAGCAGCGGATTTGACACCTATCAGGCTCCCGATGGCGCCTATTCGGCCGAAAGTGACTTTGTCCCGGTCGAGCACGTGCTGTCACTTAGCCCTCAAGAGTTTTTCGACCGGGCCAACGCCCTGTTGGCTCTCAATCCGCCGCCCGGCCAGGACGAGGCAGCCTTGACCGCCATGGAGGGCATCGGCGTGGGCCCCGACCTTGCATTTGACGCGGTCGCACTGGGGAGTGACTACCAGGATCGGTGGCAGACGATGCTTGATGATGCTGCCGCACGCTGGATGGAACAGAGCCAGCAGTACAAGCAGCAATGGGGCGCTTGGGAGTTCTTTGGCGCACCAATTGCCGAGTTTGGCACGAGCTACGCCTTTAGAGCGCTGGTGGCCCTTGACGGCCTAGGCGCCAACCCGGTCTCGGTGGCTATCTACCCCATGGCCCCCACGGATGACGCTGGCGAGATCCTGGACGGTACGAACAACTATGTGGTCCATTTCGCGCCGGACCAGCTGCCGCCTGTTGAACAGTACGGCTTTTGGTCGGTCACCGCCTACGGCGAGGACGATTTCCTCATCGACAACGAGCTGGGCCGCTATTCCATCAACGACCGCAGTGAGTTTGTCCTGGGCGACGACGGCGCGCTGGACATACTTGTCCAAGCCGAAAGGCCATCAAACGAGGCCATGGTTGGCAACTGGCTTCCCGTCAAACAAGAGCAGTTCCACCTCTACCTCAGGATCTACCTCCCCGCTGAAGCCGCGCAAAACGGATCCTGGTCAGCCCCTTCCATCACGGTGTCAGGCTGATCCAGATACAGCCTGGCCAGCGTGACAATGATCCAGAATCAACCATTACGGCAGCTTAAGGTCGGTTGGCGAAGGCCCCTAACTGCACGCCATTGCCACCGGATGCGACCCACTGTGACCCTGATCTGGCGCGTCATCGGTTTCGGTTGTAAATGTCGCGGCGGTGGCCCACCGCGATCACTAGTACCACCAGAATGTCGTTTTCGATCTGATAGATGACCCTGTAGTCGCCGGTGCGCACGCGCCAGGCGCCTTTGACACCGGCCAGTTTGATCGCGCCGGGCGGGCGGGGCGCGGTGGCTAAAAGATCAATCGCCACCTGGACATGCCGACGAGCGGCTAGGTCGAGCTTGGCCAACTGTCGCTGAGCCCGACCGGTCAGCTTGACCCGGTAGTTCATTCCAGACCTAGATCAGCCTTGACCTGCTCCCATGGCACCGGATCCTCCCCGGCAGCCATTTCCTTGCGGGCGGCCTTGACCTGCTCCAGGTCCGCTTGGTCCTCCGCCGCCGCGATCAGGCGGTCTAAATCCGACGCGTCAATTACGGCCGCCACCCGGCGCCCTCGCCGGGTCAAGTAAACCGGCTCATGGTCCACCCGGGCAGCGTCAACCACATCAGCCAGCCTGGCCCGGGCGGCCGTTACCGTCATCTCGCTCACGCCCGCGAGTATAGCGCTGAAGCCGCGGTTTTGTACAGAACAGTACTTGCCCGATGTCGCGTGCCCGGCTCAGCCGGTCTCTCCCCCGGGTGTTGCGGGCGTAGTGACCCGGTAATCTCCTGTACGCGAACGCCAGGCTACTTTTCGCACCGGTCATCAAGCGCGTTGGACGGGCCCGGCGCGGTCCGGCCAAAACGCCAAGCGCCACCCAACACAAACCAGGTGCGGCTAGTCCGGGGCAATGGCCACCGAAACCTTGGCCTCGCCATCGATCGCGAAAGCGTTGACTTGGCCGCCCGGCCAGCGGATGCGTTGGGTCAGGGCAACGTCGTCGTCGACAAAGACTTCAATCAGGTCACCCTCTAAGACGACGTGGACGGTTGCCGAGCCGGAATCAGCTTCCGGCGACCTCTTCGCGCAGGCCAAGGCAGGCCCATCGACCTCACGGTAGCTTGAACCCGTCCCGGTCAGGTCTGCCCAAAAGTCGTCCAAAGGCTGGGGTTCCTGGGTTATCCGGACCAGGCGACGGCGGTTGTCAACCAGGATTCGGTACGCCGTTTCCCCCGTCACCAGGTCGATGCCAACGGCGGCGGCATCTACAGCCTCGAAAGTGGCCTTGATGACGGTATTTCGGGGCACTTCAGCTTGTGCCACAGCCCCACCAAACATGCCCGGGGCGCCCAGCTGGACCTCCAAGAACTGATCGAAAGCCGGGTCGCCGACAACTGGCCTGACACCCATCCACTGCCCAGATTCGTCCGGCCGAAGAACCCGGTTCAGGGCAAAGTCCCCGCCCCAGAGCCAGCGCGGCCCCGCCTCGGTGTTGACCCGGTCGTGGATCCAGCCAAAAAATGCCCGGCCGTGCTCGAAGGGAGCCGATTTCGCCGCGTACCAACGCCGCCCGCCGAGCTCCTCACGCAGGGGTGTGCGGAAAGGACCGCGAGGTGAGTCAGCGACTCGAAATACCGTGCCAGCCTGCTCGGAGAAGCGCGAATAGACCAGATACCACTTGTCGCCGAAAGGCCACAGCTCGGGGCATTCCGGACAGAAGGTTGTCCCCGGGGTGTAGAGCGGTTCTGTCTCCACCTCCCAGTGGATCAGGTCGTTGGATGTGGCCAAGGCCAAGGTGCCACCGTGCCACCGGCTCTGAACCATTGATGCCTCAGACACCCTGGTAGCAACCAACATGAACCAACACTCTTCCACCTGGTTGAAGAACACGTAGGGATCACGCCAATCAACCTGGCTGAACTGTGGTGGGGGGTACAGGATTGGGTTGTCCGGGTGCCGCTCGAAGTTGACCAGGTCGCGGCTTGTAGCCAGGGCGATTGTCTGCGGATTTGCCCGGTTGGTCGGATCGTGTGCGGTGTAGTACAGGTAGAAGATCCCGGCGTTTTCGACCACGGACCCGGTCCAGATTCCACCAGCGTCATACGTTCCCGGGCGGCCTGGAGCCAAGGCCGGTGCAAGCAGATCCCAGCTCTTCAGATCGGTCGACGCCATATGCTGCCAGGTGGTTGCGACCCGTTCTGGATAGTCCTGCGTGCCTGGTGGGGAGGAGAGGAAGAACAGGTGGACGCGACCATCGTGCGCAAACGGAATCGGGTCGCCCACCGCGGCGACTCCTGGGGGGCGTGCAATTCTCATCACGTGATCCTTTCGATCATTGGCAGGACGCGGGTGGCCAGGGACTGCCGGGCCACCACACGGACGGCGTTGGGCTGGTCAACCTGAGCCACCCAATTGGCGGCCGCCTCGGGTGTTTTGCCGAAGGCAATGTGCCGCCGCTCAAGCCAAGCCCGGCGCGAAGCGTCATTGGCCAAGCAGAACCAAGACTCCGCCAGCAGATCCCTGACTCTTGGCCACGGCTCCGCCTCATCGAGCAGGTAGTTGCCTTCCGCGATAATCAACCGGCAGCCGGGAACCACCGCGATCGCTCCCGCTACCGGTTGTTCGATTTCGCGGTCAAAGGCCGGCGCGTAGATGGTGTGATTGGTCTCTTCAAGGCAACGGCGTAGCAAGTTGAGGTAACCGAAACCATCGAAAGTCTCGATTGCGCCCTTTCGCTGCAGCCGGCCCAAACGCACCAATTCGACATCAGCCAGGTGGAAACCGTCCATGGGGACAACGCAACAAGGAAGGCCGGCAGCACAAAGGTCCGCGGCCATCGCGCGTGCCAGAGTTGTCTTGCCCGAGCCTGGAGCACCAACGATTCCCAAAACGGCGCGGCTTGTTCTTGGCAAGCCGGCGGCCCGGGCCAGCACTTCATTGGCCAACTCCACTCCCAAGAGCCCGGCGGTTTGACCTTCAGCGCCAGACATGATTTGCCGTCGCCTCAAGGTGAGCCTCAATGAAGGCGTGTGCGTGTTGCGCCAATGCGAAACCGTCATCCCACAGGTCGCGCCAAATCGCCAAATCAGTGGAAAGCCCCTTGGCCACAACAGTCGAGGAAAACGACTCAAAGGTGATTGGCCCCAAGTAGCTGACGCCACGCAGTGCGTGAAAGAAACCGGTGAAGTCAACATGCCCCGAGCCAAGGTGGCCACGGTGGTTTTCTCCAACGTGGACGTAGCCGAGGCGATCTCCAGCTGCCACGACAGGGGCCACAAAGTCGTCTTCC
Organism: Micrococcales bacterium; assembly: GCA_009784895.1. Taxonomy (NCBI): domain Bacteria; kingdom Bacillati; phylum Actinomycetota; class Actinomycetes; order Micrococcales; species Micrococcales bacterium. The sequence goes on from WQXJ01000004.1 coordinate 53,363, forward strand.
TCAATGTTCATGTGATAGGTGTCGAGGTGGAGGTAGACGCCGTCCTCTCCAATGGCGTCAATCAACCGCAAGGCTTGGGCGGCTGTGTTGACACAATTCGTTTCGTAGCGATTGCAGACCTCGATCCCCAGCGAGATTCCAAGCGTCTGGGCTTCTTGGGCCAGCTCCTTGATAACGGATGTGGCATTGGCGATTCCCCTGGCCGTAACTGGCCTAGGGTATTTGCCCAAGGCGCCGTACAAGGCCCCGGTGTACAGCGTCGCGCCCATTCCAGCCGCGGCCTGAATGGAGTCTCGCAACAGGCCGGCGCCACGCTCGACCACAGCCGGGTCGTCGCTTGATGGGTCAGCGTCAAAGGTGAGGCCCCGTGAGCAGACCAGTTGCAGGCCAGCCTGTTCCAGTTTGGCCTTGGTCCTGTCCGTGTCAAGACGGCCCAGATCATGGAGCGACAACTCGAGAATGTCATAGCCCGTGCCTTTTGCCCCAGAAATCGCCTCGTCAATTGACCCGTCACTGGTGTCACCTGCAAAGACGAGCGCGTGGATGCCAAGCTTGTTGGTCGGATTCATGTCTCTACCTGACGTTCGGCCGACCCGACGTCGAGCCTGTCAATCAACCGGCAAATCTCGGTCACCACCCGAGCACCGTCCACGCCATCCATGACCCTGGCTGGTGACCCTGCCGCCGCTCCTAGTATGGTGCGGCCGCGCTCTGGTCCATCGCAAGTGTCGATGGCCACGCGAACCTCACGCCATGAGCCGGTCGTTGGCTCGGCCGCCGCCATCATGGCCAGTGGGTCATAGAGCACACACCCGTGAGAGAGGTCAAACATGGGATGAGCCAAGTAGGTTCGGCAGACTTGGTGGAAGATCCGGCCCACTGGCCCTCGTTGCCCCACCATCTCGAGCTGGGCCGGCGTTAGGACCAGTCCGGTGTCCGGGTTCGTCACGTCCAAGCCGACATAGCTGACCGGAATGCCGCTTCTGAGAACGGTTTCGGCAGCCAGAGGATCGAAGTAGATGTTGCATTCGGCCTGATCGGTGATGTTGCCGCCACCGTAGCGCTGGTGCAGCCCGAAGGCACCCCCCATCGCCACAACGCCTGGGATAAGCTCAGCCAGACCTGGATCCTCAAGCAGCGCCGTTGCCAGGTTGGTTTGCGGGCCGATGGCGACAACGGTCACCTCGCCAGGGTTGTCTCTGATCACCTTTTTGATCAACTCGGCCGCTGGCCCATAATTCGGCGCTTTGGGCAGCGCCACCTCACCCTCGCGGCCCCTGGGTCCGCGGTAGGCCTCTACCAGTATTGGGCTGAGTTGGCCTGCCACCGGCTCCGAGCTGCCAAAAGCCACCGGAACATCCAGCCGATCTGCAGCCTGCAGAACAGCTAACGCTCCTCTGGCGGAGAGCTGCGGCGGACAATTACCAAAGGTCGTCGTCACCGCCAGCAGCTCCAGGTTCGGGTGGGCCAGAGCCAGCAGTAAGGCAATCGGGTCGTCGGCGTCAGTGCCGGGGATGCCTACTCCCGGATCGGTGTCAAGCAGGATCTTCATCAGTTCTCTCTAGGGTGTCTTGGGCTATTCCGCCCGAAAGCGAGACGGCTCCGGTCATGATGGCGACCGCGTCAGCTGATGTATGCGTTGTGGGCCGGATGATTCCGGCCAACTGTCCAAGTCGCAGGATCTGGATGCGGTCGGCAACATCAAACACATTGGGCATGTTGTGGCTGATCAGAATGATGCCCAGACCTGAATCCCGCAGTTGTTTGATGACCTCAAGCACCTGCGCGGTCTCGCGGACACCGAGTGCTGCAGTCGGTTCGTCCAGAACCACGACTCGGCTGCCAAAGGCCACCGCCCGGGCGATGGCTACTGCCTGGCGCTGGCCCCCCGAAAGCGTTTCGATCAGCTGGGTAATGTCTTGGATTGTCCGTATGCCTAGTGCCTTGACCTTCTGCTCGGCCAACCGGCGCATTTCCTTGTGGTCGAGTAGACGGAATACCGAACCCAACGGACCTTTGCGCCTTACCTCCCGGCTCAAAAACAGGTTCGTCGCGATGTCCAACCCAGGCGCCAGAGGAAGCGTCTGGTAGACAGTCTCAATGCCCATGTCTCGGGCGTCTTGCGGCCGCCGTAGGTGGACGATGCTTCCGTCTAACTTGATGGTGCCGACATCGGCGCTTTCCGCGCCCGTGATGCACTTGATAAGAGTCGACTTGCCAGCCCCGTTGTCGCCGATGATGGCCAGCACTTCACCTGGGAAGAGATCCAGGTCAACGCCGTCAAGAGCAACAACCGGCCCATAGGTTTTGACCATACCCCTAGCGCTGAGAATTGCCTCGCTCATCTCGACTCCCTGCTGTCGCCTCGGATCCATTGGTCCAATGCCACCGCTCCGAGAATCAGTAGGCCCACCGCCAGCGTCTGGTACAGCACATCGAGCCGGGCCAATGACAAGCCATTCCTAAAGACGCCAACCGTCACGGCTCCCAGCAATGTCCCCGAGAGCCGGCCTCGGCCCCCGAAAAGACTGGTCCCGCCTATCACCACGGCCGTGATGGAATCGAGGTTGACATCTACAGCGGTCGAAGTGGTGGCGGCGTTGTTTCGACCGATCAGGATCCAGGCCGATAGCACTACCAGAAAACCGGCCACAACGTAAACGCTTAGAAGCACCCGTTTGGTTCGCACGCCAGTCAGTCTGGCGGCGGTTTCGTCACTGCCAACGGCGTAAACACGTCGACCCCAGGCGGTGTTGTTGAGAACAAAGGCCATGACTAGGTACATCGACAGCATCAAAGCCACGCCGGTGGTGAACTGGAACGGTCCAATGGCGAATGCGTTTGAGGTCCAGGTCAAGAAGGAACCAAGGTTTTCGCCTTGGATCGACCTGCCGTGCGACATCAGCAGGGCCAACGCGGTGAACACGCTGAGGGTGCCGAGGGTGGTAATGAACGGTGGCAGCCTGATGTAGGCGACCAGGGCGCCGTTGGCCAGCCCGGCGGCGATGCCGACAAGCGCGCCGCCCAGAAAGGCCACAGGGCTCGGTAGCCCCGCCTCCCCGGCCAGCGCGCCCATCGCCATCGATACAAACACCATTAGGGCCCCCACCGACAAGTCGATACCTGCTGTGAGAATGACAAGCGTCTGGCCCACCGCCAGGGCGCCTATTACGGCGACCTGCTGCAGGATCAGCGAAAGGTTGCTTGGCAACAAGAACCTGTCGCTGACCAGACCAAACACCACCGTCGTGATGACCAACACCGCTAGCGGACTGATTTGCGGGTAACGATGAAGCAGCCGTCGCAGTCGCTGCATCAGAGTCAGCGGACGCTGCCGATACACCTCGGCCGCGGTTAGTTCCGCCAACTCCGGCTCAGCCATTGGCCTTTCCCCTCACAAATCAGACCGGATTGGTCAGTAGCAGGATGCTAGACCTTCAGCAACGGAAATTGATTCGACGCCAGGCTGCGGCTGGTCGGTAACCAGCGTGATGCCAGTGTTAATGAAATCGGCTCCGGCCGGAGTCACAGGTTTTTCGCCCGTTTTGGCGAAGTTGACCACGGCTTCAACGCCCATTGAACCCATTTTGCTTGGGTACTGCTGCGCGTCGGCGCCAAAGATTCCATCCGCCACACCCTTGATGCCGTCACATGACCCATTGATTGAGACCACGATGGCCGAGGTGTTGCCTGCTGCCTTCAGCGCCTGGTAGGCGCCAAGCGCTGCAGGTTCATTCGGCGTGTAGACAACATTGATGTTCGGGTTCAAAGAGAGGCACTTTTCCATTGCTGTGCGACCGCCATCTTCGGCGCCATCGGTCGCTTCATTGCAGACAATCTCGTAGTCCCCGCCAGAGTAGGTGCCTGTCTGGTCCTCGTCGGCGTTCTTGTTGGGATCCTTGACGTCAATGCCCATCCCTTCAACAAAGCCTTGATCGCGCTCGTAGTCGATGCCAACGACCTTGTCTGCAAAGAGGTCCAGCAAGGCGATGGTGGCCTTCTCGCCGTCGAGTTTGGCGGCAGTCCATTGGCCAATCAGCTTGCCCGCCAGTCGGTTGTCGGAGGCAAAGGTTGCCGAGACCAGGTCCGGCGGTGTGGTCGGAGTATCAACCGCCATCACAATCAATCCGGCGTCTTGGGCCTTGGAGATGGCATCGTTGACGGCCGGGCCGTTGTTGGCAATAAGAATGCCGGTGTCTCCGCGGGTGATGGCATCTTCGATTGCCCGGATTTGACCGTCGGCGTCAGTCTGGTCACGACCGGAGGCAAGGGTGATTTCTGCACCCAGCTCTTCGGCTTTGGCTTTGGCGCCGTCCATCATGGCAACCCAGAATGGGTCATTTGGGTCTTTCGTGATTAGTGTGATCTGAATTGTCTCGCCCTTGTCACCGGCGGGGGCAGAGGCGTCTGTGCCTCCATCACCGGAACACGCGGCCAGGCCCAGTGCCAACGCCGCTACTAGACCGAGCGTCGCCATTTGCTTAGAGCTTGTCTTTGTAGGCAGAGTCATTGTCGCTCCTTATGTTGGTGCTAGCACAGGATTGTGCTTACGACACAGGCTAGCCAGGTTATGACTTTGGGAACAAGGGTTATGCTTTTTGATAGCATATCCCCGTGGATAGGCCAACACCCCAGGTGGGGTCATCACCCGCCACCTGGCTGAGAACAACCCCAGGCGAGCTCCTCGACATCATTCGGCACGAAGACCGGCCCATCACCAAGCTTGAACTGGCCAAGCGGACAGGGCTTTCTCGCAGCGCAGTGACCCAACGTGTTTCTTCGCTGCTCAACGCGGGATTGGTGATACCAACCAGACACCTCGCTGAAGACACCGGCGGGCGACCGGCCGAACGCTACGCCGTAAATCCGAATTGGGGCGTCTCCCTTATTGCCGACACAGGCGCCACGGGCATGCGCACCGCCGTCTGCGACTTGTCGGGGCACCTGCTCAATGAACACTTCGACTGGATTGACATCACCCAAGGACCGGATGCCATTCTCGGAGCCATTTCGAAGCGCTTCAGTTCGCATCTGGTCAGCCGAAGGCTTTCTCCCGGTCACGTTAGAGGCATAGGCATCAGCGTCCCAGGCCCGGTCGATGCCCGAACCGGCCGAGTTGTCAGTCCACCGATTATGACCGGATGGCATGACTACGACATTCCAGGCTTTTTTTCCGCCCAATTTGACTGCCCGGTCACAGTCGAAAAGGACACCAACGCAATGGTCTACGGGGCTTTTCGATCGTCAACTGCCGCGGAACAGAACATGGTCTTCGTCAAGGTCGGCACCGGGATTGGCGCCGGGCTGATGCTCTCAGGTCGGCTCTATCGCGGAGCCGATGGCGCCGCTGGTGACGTCGGTCATACCCGCCTTGACTCAGCCGGCGAGGTAGCGCCGGCATGCCGCTGCAACAACCTCGGCTGCGTCGAAGCCTACGCCGGAGGCTGGGCCATACTACGCGACCTGCAGGCGGCTGGGGTTGAGGTCTACACCATCGATGAATTGGTCAAAGCCGTCCATGAGGGCAACGCTGAAGCCCGAGCCATGGTCCTAGAATCCGCCAGCATCATCGGCACGGCAGTCGCGCACCTGGTCAACATGGCTAACCCAAGGGCCGTTGTTCTTGGTGGGCAACTGGTTGGCCTGGGCGATCTTGTCCTCGCGACGGTCCGCGAGCAGGTCTACAGGCTTTCGTTGCCCTTGGCGACTCGTAACCTCACGATCACAACCTGCGAACTACCTAACCCCGGGGTACTGGGCCTGGCGGCCCTGGTCTCGGACCTCGTGCTTGGGCCAGATAACGTCGACCGCCTTTTGGCTGACCGGCGTGGCTGAACCAGACCAAACCAACCCCGGCCTAACACGCCCAGGCCAAGCACGCCATCGGGCACCTCACAAAACAAGCCATAGCTAGATAGGGAGACAGATCACATGGCAGGGAGACTACAAGGCAAGGCTGTTTTGATCACGGGCTCGGCCACAGGCATCGGGGCTGCCGTTGCTAAGAGGATGGCCAAGGAAGGCGCCCAGCTCATGCTGGGGTACCACAACACGCCCAATGACGGGCTGGTGGCCGAGATTAGAGCCAGCGGCGGGGTTGCCGATCGGGTTCGGATCGACGCCACAAACGAGGAAGACTGCCGGGCCGGAGTGGCTGCGACCCTCGAAGAATACGGTCGGTTGGACGTGGCTTTCAACAACCACGGTGTCTTGCCCCGGGGCGGTTTGCTACATGAATGTCCTACTGAGGAGTTCGACTGGACCATCGCCGCTAATCTCAAAGGCGTGTTCTTGATGATGAAACACGAGGTACCGGCGATGCTGGCGTCCGGCGGCGGTTCGATCATCAACACCGCCTCGTTGGTTGGCATCACGGCCGATCCAATGACTACGCCGTATGTGGCTGCGAAACATGGCGTGGTTGGCCTGACCAAGGGCGCCGCCCTGGACTACGCCCAACAGGGCATTAGGGTGAACGCCATCGCGCCAGGCTTGACCGAAACGGCCATGGCCAGACCCATCATGAATGAAGCCGGCTTCAGCGAGGCCATCAAGACCAGGAACCCGATGGGTCGGATTTCTCAGCCGGATGAGCAGGTTGGAATGGTCATCTACCTGGCCTCAAACGAATCGACCTTTACCACCGGCCAGACCTTTCTAGTCGACGGTGGGCAAGCGGCCCACTAGGCCAAGAAAGGCTCGACAACATACTTGCCCGATGTCGCGTGCCCGGCTCAGCCGGTCTCTCCCCCGGGTGTTGCGGGCGTAAGCGGAGTGCTGCCTCGAACCACCAGCGCGGAGGCAAAGCGCACGTCGCGCGGCGGCAATGAAGGATCTTCGATTCGCTCGAGTAGCAGCCTGGCTCCAACCGACGCCATTTCGCGGCTCGGTTGACGAACTGTGGTCAGGCTGAAGCTGGGCCACGACGCCATGGCGATGTCGTCATAGCCAACGATCCAGCATTGATGGGCCGGTACGCCCATCTCTTGCCGGGCGTCAAGGGCACCAAGCGCCATGAAGTCATTGGCACAAAAGATGGCCCGGGGGTGTGGGGATCGAGACAGCAGTCGCCTTGTAGCCTGTTCGGTCCGGTCGTGGGAAAAGCCTCCGGCCACCCGCAAATGCTCTGGCACCGGATACCCCAGATGGGCCATGCGCTGGAGAAACCCTTTTTGACGGTCCCGCGAGGTGGCGGCCTGTTCGTCGCCACTGATGAAGGCAACGTCGGTGCGACCGTTTTCGAGGAAGAAGTCCGCCACCGACGCCCCGCCGTCAGCGTTGTCGCTCGAAACTCGGTCGCATTCGACGCCTTCGACAATGCGGTTGATCAGCACGATTGGCCGGCGGACATCACTAGCTGCTCGCAGCTCACTGGAGTCTCCGGTGGCCGTGGCAAAGACCACCCCGTCGACGGCGGCCTCTCCAATGGCCTTGATGGCGTCCTTGTTTCCCGTCTTGCCAGAGTTCCAAACCACGACCCGGAAACCGGCCGCGTCCAGGGATCGGGTCAGTTCGTCGAGCACTTCCGGGTAAAACGGATTGGCCAGGTCCGCCACGACGACTCCAATGGTCCGGGTCCGGCGCGTTTTCATGGCCTTTGCCCCAGCGTGAGGGACGTAGCGAAGCTGTTCCATAGCAGCCATCACACGGGCGCGCGTGGCTGGAGAGACCTCTGAGTTTGCGGTCATCGCCCGGGAGACCGTCGCCTGAGACACGCCCGCAAGCCGAGCCACGTCTCGACTCGTCACCATTGCCTCATCCTCACTTCACTAGAACTAGCTTTCGGGGGGCTAGTGAACCGGTGACTGCCACCAGTATTCTAGGCGACCGGTCCAGGGCGGCGCCGGTGCCAGGATGTACCGGCTTGGTAGCCTTTGGCGACTTTGAGCAGGCCGGCCTCGCAGTGCCTCTTTCCGATCAGTTGAATTCCGGCTGGAAGGCCGTCCTGGTCAAAGCCACAAGGCACAGAAATGGCCGGCAGTCCGGCGGCGCTGGCGTAGGCGGAGTAACGCAGCGCCGCCGCAATCATCGTTTCGCTTACGCCGGACCTCAAAGTGACCGATGTTTCGCCTATTCGTGGCGCCACAAAACCAACCGTGGGCGTCAGAATCGCGTCGACCTGGGTCAAGGCACTGGCAAACGATCTGGCCAGGATTTGCCGTGTCTGCTGGGCTTGTAGGTATTCCAGTGAGGAAATGGTTTGCCCGGCGTAGATCAGGGTGCGGATGTCCTGGCCATATTTGGCAGCATTGGTGTTGATCCAGCCGGCGTGAACCACGCTTGGTTCAGCCAGGTCAACGAGCATCAAGGCGGCGTGGGCGACATCGATCCCAGGAATTGAGACCTCGACAATCTGCGCCCCAAGTCGCATCAGATCGTCTTGGGCGGCCTCGAACAGCTCCAGGACACCCGCCTCTAGCGCCTCCATGTCAAGCCCGGCCACAACTCCCAGCCTGACACCAGCCAGTGGCTGGGCCTTTTTGAGGTCCAGGCCAAACTCATGCCGGTGGCTCCCGCCGGACAAAGCTTCGTAGACCAAGGAGACATCCTCAGCGGTTCTGGCCAGTGGCCCGCAAGTGTCCAGCGTCCAAGCCAATGGCAAGACCCCATCATTGCTAACCGCCCCGACGGAAGGCCTCAGCCCAACAAGGCCGTTCAGGGCCGCCGGAACTCGGACTGATCCGCCTGTGTCGGAACCCAGCGCTACGAGGCAAAGCCCCGATGCCACGGCCGCGGCCGAACCGCCACTCGAACCACCGGCATAGCGTTCTCGGTCCCAGGCGTTGCGAACAGGACCCCGCCAGTGGCTTTCACTGGTCAATCCGTGAGCGAATTCGTGCATTGCCAGAGTCAGGGTCGGGATGGCACCGCAGCTGCGCATTAGACGTACCACCGCGGCATCGTCCGGAGCGATACGACCCTCGAGCACCCGGCTACCGGCCACGGTTTCAACGCCAGCGACATCCATGTTTTCCTTTACGCCAAAGGGAATGCCGTGCAGTGGGTGGAGACCAGGAGTCTTAGCTCGTTGCGCGTCGGCCTGAGCAGCCGCCTGCAAAGCTGACTCTTCCAGGCACCGCACCACAGAGTTGGTCGAGTCATGTTTGGCGGCCAAGACCATGTCTTCGACCAACTCGACCGAGCTGACCTGACCATCTCTCAGGGCCTGGGCGGTCGCGCTAATCGAGTCGTAGGCATTGCTCATGGCTGCCCTGGTTCCTCAAACAGGCCAGTTACGGCAAACGGGGCGGTCGCGTGATGGCCGGCGACAAACGAGCTCACCCGCTGGGCGTGTTGGACCAGTTCTTCGACGATCCCCAGGGCCTGGTCTTGTTCGGCTTGGGCAATGCCGAGCCGGCTGAGCCGGTCGACAGCTTGTTTTCTAGTGTCGCCTTGAGTCATCGCAAGCCCAAGTATTCCTGCTGCATGGCCTCGTTGGCGCGAAGCTCCGCCGGTGGGCCGGAATGGACAATCCGTCCAGAGTCCATCACGAACAGCCGGCCAACAATGCTGGTAACAAAGTCAAAGTTCTGTTCCACCAAGAGCACAGAAATCCCTTGGTCCGAGGCGAGGTCAGCAATGATTTCGCCAATTTGCTGGACAATTGTCGGTTGAATGCCTTCCGAAGGCTCGTCCAGCAGGAGCAGTTTGGGCTTGGACACCAGGGCCCGGGCAATGGCCAGGATCTGCTGCTGGCCGCCGGACAGTTCGCCGCCCGGTTGGTCTTTCTTTTCGTTCAGCATTTCGAAATTGGCTAGAACCTCGTTGACCACGACGCTCGGTTTGGCCACGCCCGCTCCGTGGCAGGCCACTTTGATGTTGTCTTGGACCGACATGCCGGCGAAGATCTGGCGGCCCTGCGGCACATAGGCAATGCCCCGCCTGGCTCGCCGGTGGGTGCGCTCGTTGGTGATTTCTTGGCCGTCGAAGGTGATGGTGCCGGACTTGACCGGCAGCAGACCCATGATGGTCTTAAGCGCAGTTGACTTACCGACACCGTTTCTGCCCAGAAGGCCAGCAATCTCGCCTGGTTTAACCTCAAGGCTGCAATTGTCTAACACCATGGTCCGCTTGTAGCCCGAGGTTACTTGGGAGACCTTCAGCATGGCTCAGCTCCTCCCCAGGTACACCCGTTGCACCTGCTCATTGTCGCGCAGCTCCTCCAGCGTGCCGGTAACGAGCAATTCGCCCTGGTGGAGCACCGAAATGGGGGCATCGAGCTGGCGGACGAACTCCATGTCGTGGTCCACCACAATGACCGGAATGTGCTGGGCGACCTTTCGCACCATTTCCGCCACCCGAGACGATTCGACTTTGCCCATGCCGGCCGCCGGTTCGTCCAAGAATAGGGTTCTGGGCTGCTGAGCCAACGCCATGGCGATATCCAGCCACTGCTGGTCGCCGTGGGCGACGTTTTCTACTGGCGCGGCCGCTCCAAACTCGTCATAGCCGAGCCAGGCCAAAACGCTGGCCGTGACGTGATCCGCCTCGGCGACGCTATTGGCGGTGGCTTGAGCGGCGATCCAAACGTTTTCTCTGACCGACAGCTCCGGGAACAAGCTTGGCACCTGTGACTTGATGGATATGCCGTGGCGGACTCGCCACGAGGCGTCTCGGTTGGACACTGATGTGCCGTTGACGGTGACGCTGCCACCGGTCAGCGTGTGGGTACCAACCAGGGCATGAAAGAAAGTTGACTTGCCGGCCCCGTTTGGGCCGATCAAACAGTAGGCGCCCACTGGGCCAAACTTGGCTGACACATCCCTGACGGCATTTACCCCGCCGAACGATTTCTTGACGTGAACGGCCTCGAGCACAAGACCGTTAGATAGCCGCAGCGAGTCCAGCAGCTCTGCCATATCTTTCCCGGATGACTTTGACGGCTCGCCGGCGCCAGGCGTTTGCTGCTTTTTGGTCAGGCGTGACCTAAGCCAGCCCAGCCCGGCGCCAATCGCGGGCGCGATGCCCTTAGGCAGGGTCAGCACAATCACAATCAGGATCAGGCCAAGCACTAAAGGTGTGTAGGTACTCCCAGTGGACGCGATTTTGTTGGTGACCTGCTGGATCAAGAAAACGCCAACAAAAGCGCCAACCACCGAGGACTTGCCGCCAGCCACCACCCAAACGGCCAAAAGCGTTGCCATTTGCAGGCCAAATGCGGTCGGGTCGACAAAGTTGCCCCAGGCCGCGTACAGGCCTCCAGCCAAACCGGCCATGCCGCCACTTATGACCAGGGCCAGTAGTTTTTGCCGCGGCACCCGAATCCCAAGTAGCGCGGCTCGAGACTCGTTGACCCGGATCGCCGCGAGCTTCCGCCCAAAGGCGGTTTGGCGCAGCATCACGATGACAAGTGCCACGATCACTGCCACTACCCCAACCAAGACGAAGTAGTCCCTGCCAAAAAAGGTGAAAGAGAGGTCTTTGTTTAGGCCCAGGTTCAGCGACGGGATGCCGATCATGCCGTTGAAGCCGCCCAGATGGGCTTTGCCAATGGTGTACTTGGCATCAGCCGTCGAGGACATGAAGGTGTAGAAGACCAGTGAGACCGCCAAGGTGGCGATGGCGACATAGACATCTGAGACGTTGCCGTAGAACAGGAAATAGCCGATCAGTGCAGCCAAGAGACCGCCGGCAATGACTCCGGCCAGCAAAGCCGTACCTGTCTCCCCCGTCACCGAGACCAGGTTCAGTGAGACCACCCCGTAGGTGTAGGCACCCAAACCAAAGAACGCCACCTGGGCGAACGAGAAGACCCCGCCATGCCCCCAGACCCAGACAAAGCTGAGCGCCAAAATGGAGAAGACCAGCCATTGCGACCACTGCCGCATCTGGAAGTCGCTGCCCAGGAAACTCAAGGCCACCACCGCCACAATGGTGCCGGCGGTACCCCACCAGTGGCTGCGGCCCGCAAAGGCGCGCGATAGGAGTTTTCCTGGCCCAGGCGAGGCCATTGGCGGCCGTTTCTCGACGGTTTCGACGGGGCTCATAGCCTCTTCCCAAGCTTTCCGGAGATGCCGGTGGGCAAGAAACGCAGGGCAATGATCGCCGCGAACAAAAGGGCCGCGATGCCCGCCATCGGACCTGACCACTGCGCCACCAGGCGCTCGATCGCGCCCAAACCCGAGGCCGAAAGCGACACGCCGGTGATAACTCCAGGCCCGCCAACCACAACCGTCATGAAGGCCCGGGCAATGTAAACCGTGCCCATAGTGGCGGCGATGGCGACGACCGGCGACAAAAGTGCCCCGCCGGCCCCCGCCAACGCACTGCCAAATCCGAAGGTGAACATATTGACATTTGAGATGTTGATGCCCAGGCTCGAGGCCATTTCGGGCCGCTCGGTGGCCGCCCGCGCCATCAACCCGACTCGGGTCCGGGTGAACACCATCCAGGCCAGCACTAGCAGGCCGGCCGCTCCGACTATCAACACCAGGCGGTAGTTGGCGATCGAATAGCTGCCGATCGTCATTTTGCCCAGTGGCGTGGCGATGCCCTCCGGGCTGGTCCCCCAGATCAGCAGCGCTACCTGGGTCAGGACCAGGCTCAGCCCAAAAGTGGCCAGGATTGTCACTTCGGTCCGGCCGTAGAAGCGCCTGATGAGCGCCCTTTCCACGACTACTCCAAGTAGTCCGGTGCCTAGGCTCGCCAGGATCATCGAGATCCACAGCGGGATCCCCAGCCTGACTCCGGTCAACGTGAAGAACGCCCCTAGCATGAGGAACTCGCCGTGTGCGAAGTTGATCACCTTCATCATGCCGAAAATCACGGCCAGGCCCAACGAGATCAAAACCAGCGTTGCAATTCCCGTCGCAATCCCCAGAAGGAGGATGACAACCTCATCAATGCCCATCAGGCGCCCGCCCTTTCTACTACGGCGTGAACTGCTCGTTTATGTCCGGGTTATTGACCAGGTCGCAAACCTCCATTTCGAATGCGGGTTCAACCGCGTTTTCGGTGGCCACGACCTCGAAACCGCCTTCCGCGGTGGTCAGGCCAATGGAGATGTTCTGGATGACGTGGTGGCTGCCTGGATCGAGCTTGACGTCCCCGGCCGGGCCGGTTGCGGTGACGCCACTTTGAAGAGCCTCAATGACAGCCTCTCGTTCGGTGGTCCCAGCTTTTTCAACTCCGGCGGCCCAGAGCATGACGCTGTTCCAAACCAGGGCGGCGGTGGCGGGAATGGCTGCGTGGTCTTCGCCATACTTGGCCACCCACTTGGCCAAGAACTCTTGGTTCTCAGGGGTGTCCATTGTCTCGAAATAGTTGTAGGCGGCGCTGATGTTCCTGGCCTCTTCGGGGCTGAGGATGTCGGTCTCTCCGCTAAGCCCAAAGGTGGTCGATGCGATATGCATCTTGTCATTCAGCCCAGCAGCCGCAAATCCCCTGTAGAAGGCGATGTGGTTGGTGCCAACCAGGTAGCTCAGAACCAGGTCTGGCTTCAAGGTTTGGAGCTCGTCGATCACTGTCTCGAAACTCGACGACTCGACCGGCACGAAGGCCTGCCCAACCACCTCGGCGCCGGCATCTTCGGCATACTTCTTGCCCCACAGGGCAGAGATTTGGCCAAAGTTGTAGTCGGCTCCAACGATGTAAACCCGCTTGCCGTAGTTCTCCATGGCCCACGGCACCAGGGCGGCCGAGGTTTGCGATGGCACCACTCCGGCGGCGAAGGTGTTGATGTCGCAGACCCCACCTTCATACAGCTCGGGATAGAAGTAGAGCGTCTTGTTCTGGCTAAAGATTGGGCGGATCGCCTCCCGTGATGCACTAGAAATGCCGGCAATCACGACGTCTGGCTTGTCCTGGAGGGCCAACTGATTGGCGTACTGCGCGTACTTCGACTGATCCGATTGCGAGTCGTAGAACTTCAGTTCGACTTGCCGGCCCAGCAGTCCCCCATTGTTGTTGACCTCGTCAATCGCCAGGTTCAACGCGTCAAGCATGGCCTGGCCTTGGATGTTCTGAACACCTGTGACATCGAAGATGCTGCCAATGACGATTGGTCCGTCGCCACCTCCATCGCCTGTTCCGCCGTCTCCGCTAGAACAGGCTGTGACACCGCCAACCATGCCTATGACGGCGGCGGTGGCGATGGTCCATTTCTTCCACGTATGTCGAGCGATCATCTTGTTCCCCTTGTCTTCCTCATTGAACGGGTACTGGGCGAAACTGGTCAAATCCAGGTTCGCCCTCAGAGATGCGTCCACCCGCACATCACCCGTATACGTATACACCATCAGCGCGACTTGCCGCCACCAATTCCGGGAATTTGATTCCGATCCGTTACCCAGCCGCGTCCCCAGCTGCCCGGCCATCGCCCAAGGAGCGGGCGGCATCGGGCAAAAATACCAGGCTGCGAGGCCAACCCGCTTGCCAACCAGGAGATGCCCTGCCGGCCGCCGGCTCACGCTTTGACCCTAGCGACCGAGCCTCATTTCGTGTATACGTATACGTACGCGGTTGGCATAACGGCTCATCGCTGCCGAGGGTTGTTCGATGCCGAGCAGCCCACCCACCCAAGGAGGAAAGCATGCAGAGGATTCTCAAGGCAGAGGCTCGGCCCGAGGCTTCGCGCGAAAACCTGGAAGCAGTCAGCAAGACTGTGGCGGCGGTGATCAGTGACATCCGCACCCGTGGAGACGAGGCGGTCAGGCAGTACTCTCAGCAGTTCGACAATTGGGCCCCGGAGGCTTTCGCTTTGTCAAGCCAGCAGATTGCGGACGTCGTCAAGACCGTCCCGCAGCAGACTCTGGCGGACATCGAGGCTGCTCAAGCCAATATTCGAGCTTTCGCCGAACACCAGCTCGCCTCCCTGAGTGACTTTGAGGTTGAGACCATGCCGGGGGTGTTCTTGGGGCAAAAGTCAATTCCGGTTCGCCGGGCCGGCGCCTACATCCCAGGTGGCCGCTATCCCCTCCTGGCCTCCGCCCACATGACCATCGTGACGGCCAAAGTGGCCGGTGTGGACCATGTCATTGCCTGCACTCCGCCGAATCAGGGCGAAATCCCGGCCGCCACGGTGGCGGCCATGCATATGGCCGGTGCCGATCAGATTCTGCTGCTGGGAGGGGTCCAAGCGATCACAGCCATGGCCCTGGGCACCGAGACAATTGGCAAAGTTGACCTGATCTCTGGCCCCGGCAACGCCTATGTGGCCGAGGCCAAGCGGCAACTGTATGGCGAGGTCGGCATCGACCTGTTTGCGGGCCCAACCGAGATTCTGATCGTGGCAGATGACCAGGCCGACCCGTTCTTTGTGGCGGTCGACCTGCTGAGCCAAGCAGAGCACGGACCTGACTCGCCGGCCGTGCTCATTACAACTTCCGAGCCCTTGGGTCGGCAGGTCATTGATCAGGTCGATGCGCTCCTGCCAACCATGCCGACAAGGGACTTTGCCCAAACCTCATGGGAGACCTACGGCCAGGTCATCGTGGTCGACTCGCTGGATGAGGCCTATCAGCTGGCGGATGAGTTCGCCTCAGAACACGTCGAGATCCTGACCGAGCGCCCGCGCGAGGCCCTTGAAGCGATGCGCTGCTACGGTGCGCTCTTCTTGGGGGCGGGCACCTGTGTCTCCTACGGCGACAAGGTCATTGGCACCAACCACACCCTGCCGACCCGGGGCGCCGCCAATTACACCGGCGGGCTTTGGGTGGGCAACTACCTCAAAACCGTGACCTACCAGGAGATCACTAATCCGAACTCAAGTGCAGAAGTGGGCCGGTTTTGCGGGCGCGCCGCCAGGGCCGAGTTTGCCGAAGGCCACGCCCGTTCTGGCGATATCCGGGCTGCCCGGTTCGGTGGCGACCCGCTGCCGTGGGCCCCGGAGGTCTAATCCGGTAGCGGGCTGGGCAGGACAGCCTGACGTCCGATGCCGCGCTCCCGGCTCGGTCTTCCTCGCGGCCTGGGCGTTGTGTACGCAACTACCATTTGCGCTACAATGGCCGCATGGTGAGCGTGACACGTCAGGTTTCGACCCGGGAACTTAGGGCCGGCGTCTCGGAGGTGATTGGCCGGGTCATGTACGGCTATGAGCGGATCGGCATCACCCGCAACGGCAAGCTTGCCGCGGTGATGATCTCGGTCGAAGACCTTGAGGACCTCGAAGCAGCCGAGGCCTATATGGACGCCTACGACGTGGCCGAGATCGAAAAGGCCAAGGCCGAGGACGACGGTGTCACCTACTCGTTCGAAGAAGTGCTTGCCAGGCTTGAGGCCGATCAAGCCACCAACCACACGGACCAGTAGGCACGGCATTCGCGCGGGTCGCGCACCGAGTTGAGGCTTACTTCGACTGAAGACCCGCAGCCCCACATCCGGCTTCCAAAGGCGGCGGGCCCCGCCTTGGGCAAAACGCAAGCCCGGGATTCATCATGGTAACTGAGTTGTGTCAATTGTCCTTGTGCCTTGAGGCGATGGGGGTCTCAGACAAGCAAGCCATCGGTCGTTGGGGAAGCACAATTCTGGCAGGTACCAGGCGCCTCCCGCGTGGCTGGATAGCTGCCGCAGCTCAAGTGGTGGCAGTTCCAACCTGCCAGGCCTGGACTCAGCTGTTGACATTGCGGCCCGGACTGCGGCAGCAGCAGCCTGGTTAGACCGTTGGCGGGCCCATGGTCGCAACCACCTGCCCGGAGGCGAGCATTGGGCGCCCGCCAACCGGACGCTTGCGGCAAGACTTCCTAGGCATGCTGACCTAGCAGAAGATGTGGTCTGGGCCACGGGAGGAATCACCCGCTTGATGAACCAGCCCAGAGACCCTGACTCGGATTGCGTTCTGGTAGCCTGAGGCGCGCAGAAAGGTGGGACTTGAGCCGTTATCGCGGCGGTCGGCGCGCACACCGATTTGGCGAGGCGCTTACCCTGCGTCCCGCGCCGTCCGCTGTCCAAGGAGCACCTTTTCCCATGGGTATCAAGTCAAAACAGAGTCCGTCAGGAATGACAAATGTGCGCGTCAAGTGCCCCAACTGCGGCCGGGAGTCGTACGTGGACCCAAACTACAACCAGGTCGGTGGCTACGACTGCTTGTTCTGCGGAAAGCGCCTCGGCTAGCGAGACCTCCAGTTTCCGGGTTATGCCCAGCGCTTATGCCGCGGCACGACGCGAGTGGCTCAACGCCTTTCGCTTTGGGGCCGCTACCCCGCGCTGATGCCTGCGGGTGCCCGGGCGGGTTGACCGGGGCATGCCGCCTGACGTTTTCGATTGTTGCAGCCGTTCCCTTTGAGTCGGTTGGACACGTTGCGGCACGCTACGGCTCGTCTGCAACAGCATAATCTGCAACCTGACCGGCCGGAGACGTGCGGACTGATCGACCAGGCCACTGGACTGCCATTAGACCGCAAGTAGGCCACTTTCACCCGGTCGAGGGTCGGGCGTCACCACGTTGCCACCAACTCTTGGCCTGTTGTCGACTCGACCGGCACCTAGTGAACCCCCTCAAAACTGGCGACCCGGGTCCGGTTGAACTCGCAGGTCAACACCGAGAAACAAGCCGACACAACCGGAACGATGAGAGTCGGGCCATCGGAGCTCACCCGTTGAACAAATCCACGGGCCACATAATTCCGGTGGTCGCCCCTAGCGTCAATCACATTGGCGCATTACGCCCGCCACAAAGCCACTGGATCAGCGGACCAGAACCGCTGATTGGTTCATTGCTACCACCACAACCACTGCCCACACAACAGCCACTACCACACCAACGTAACCCAAGACCGTCCCAGCAATGGACATGGCCCGGTTGCTGGCCGCACCCTTGCGGCAAGCGTGCTGCCCCATATGGCCGAGCAACACTGCCGCAATTGGGGCAAAAACAGGAAGAAAAGTAATGCCGGCCAGGCCGCAAACTAGGGCGGCGATCCCCAGGCCATTCCTGGAACCGACGGGCCACCCGGTGCCCTCGGCGACGTGGCCTAATGCATGGCCAGCAGGCCGCAGAGCCTGGCCAACCACCTGCGCCCCGGTGGTGGCGCGGTTTTCCAAACCCACGGGAGCTTTCGTCGGGCCGGGAATTGTCGCTCGGATCCTTGACAAATGGGCATCCGGGTTCGCCAGGACCACTTTGAGCAGCTCCAGCAAGCCTCGCCCCTTGCTGTGTGTCCGAGTCAGCGTCAGATTCTTCCGGTGCCCGAGCCCGCCCGCACCAAGGTAATTGGAGTAGCACTTGTTGCTACCGTTCCCCCACCAATCTGCAGCGTGGAAGTCAAAATGCATTGTGATTTCGCCAAGTGATGATAGCGGTACGTCTCTCGAGCCTCCCCACCTGCCCTCAACAAACCAGGGACGCACACACCCCTCCCGGTAGTAGTGCGTTTTCGCCTCGATGGCGAAGTCGCCCTCAGGAGTAATGCCGACCGTGAACAGAGTCTCTTCTTTCTCCGCTAGCTCGACCTGCTCGTCACCCGATGCCGTCCTTGACCAGAACACTTTCAGCGGCAGCCAGGTTGGGTCAGCCCTTTTCAGCTGTATCTGCTTCGCCAATTGAACGATCTCGTCTTTGACCGAACAAGGTTCGTCCAGGTAGGCATTCAAAGCATCACCAGCAATTGCACCAGGTGCAGTCGCGCCAGCGCCGAGGCATGCCACGCAAGCCACTCGCCCATGTATGGCCTCCAGACTGCCGGAGCCACCGCAATAATCGCAGGTGAAGCCGGGTTTGCCGGTCACGTTGTCGACTCCGAGGTGCAGACCGCGAGGACGGACTTGGAAGAATAGTCGACCCGCTGAGCTGTTGGCGAGGGGACGACCGTGGCGACTCTGTCTGCAGGACTGGGCGGCTTCGCTGCAACGGACCCAGGCGGTGGCCGCATGCTTGTCGCCTCCTCTGGCCCGTCGTGATGAAAGGTCGTCGCGAACGAGACTACCTGGGCGATGCCAAAAACGAAGCGGTTCTGCCGGCGCCGTGTTGGCATAATGGTCGAAAACGGTGGCTCTCGCGACTGCCGAAACGACCCGAACAATGACTTGCCCAAGGTCTCCACTCAAACGGCGATGGGCCAGCGTTTCCCTGCCCCTAGGTCCTTAGCTTTTGGCTCGACAAAGCGCATGCGGCGTGGGTGTACTGACCCTGTGGGGTTGACCCGTAAGTCCAGACACTGATTTAGCTAGGTTCCTGCTGGGGGCCTTGCTGGGAGGATGTATCTTATGGGGTCTTCGAAGCGTAGGACGTTTACACCGGAGTATCGGGCTGAGGCGGCCAGATTGGTGATCGACACTGGCCGTCCGGTTTCGCATGTGGCTCGCGAGATTGGGGTCCACTACACGTTGCTGGGCCGGTGGGTGGCGGCTGAACGCAAGCGGTCCGAGCCGGCTGGTGGCCTACCAACCGGAGCCGATCTGAACCCTTGGGTACCAGGTCAAGCCGGCCGCCGAGCGGTACAGCCACAGCTTGCCAGTCTTGTCCCGGGCGACAATATCTGGCCTGCCGTCGCCATCAATGTCGACCCCTGTGGCCATGTGCATGGTGGACCAGCTGCTGCCGATCTGGACCTTGGGGGCAAAGAAGCCATTGCCCTGGCCGGCGTAGAACCACAAGATA
>WQXJ01000005.1 GCA_009784895.1 Micrococcales bacterium
AGACCAGCAGTGGGCCACGCTAACCCAGTTGAGGACCTGGCATACCAACCTGATCAACACAAACATCCGCTAGCGACACGACCCGCCTTCCCGAAACCCGGTATACACCGAGGCCACCAGCCTGAAACCCCTCAAACCAACCTGAAAGATGGGAGCTGGGCTCAACTAGAACGACCTGCGGGCCTGCGCTAGGGTGGAACGCGCTGTCACCAGCCGCGTTGGCGACAGGCCGCCTTAGCTCAGTCGGCAGAGCGATTCACTCGTAATGAATAGGTCTGGGGTTCGATTCCCCAAGGCGGCTCCCATGTAAGGCCAGATCAGAGGGCCAGGCCTAGCCCGGCCCTTTCTCCGCTCAGTGCTGGCGTGCGCCTATCATGCGTCTAAGGCATGGCTTTGGCTCACCTGAACCGGGTAGACCAACCAGGGGTGTGGCATCCGCGGTTTTCCTCTGCCGGTGTCGTTCTGTGCCCGCGAACGCCCGCACTGTAGGGAAAGCATCTTGGCCAGGGTTAGCTGTTGACAAATAGCTCGCCTGGGTCGACGCCCAGAGCGGCCGCGAGCCGGTGGATCACGTCAAGTGTCGGATTGCGGATACCTCGCTCAACTCCAGAGACATAGGTGCGGTCTAGGCCGGCTGTATGGGCGAATTGTTCCTGGCTCAGCCCCTGGACTGCACGCAACGCCCGCAGGCGAGCGCCGAACGCGGCGCGGTGAGGAGATGGACCTGGCACAAGCCCCACGGTTACGTATAGGCTGACGATAAGTCTACGGACTATGAGTCACATCGACGCGGGGAGTCCCAAATGCCTGTATTCGCTTACCAACCGTGCATCGGATGCGTCAAATGCGCTCCGGGCGTAAGAGGCGCAGGGCGCGCAAGCTGGATTTGGCTGCTGCACATTGTCACATTCGGTATCACTTTGATCGTGGCAAAGGCTATGCGCTGTCCAAGATGCTCACATACAAGGTTTGTCAACAGCCATGTTCCCACCGGGACTGCCGAGGTCTCACTCTGACGCTCGCGTGGATTACGGCCCAGGACATCAAGCCGCGCGACGTTGTCAAATGCGATGAGTAACGGCCAGGCGGAGCAGCCAAAGTGTGTCGATACGTCGGTGCGCGCAGGAGTAGGAGCAAGGGCCAACGCTCACATCCTGTTCAACAGTGGATGAGGCCACTTTGGGAAGGGCGCTTTGCCGGCGGCGGCTCGCCGTGCTCGCCCTGGTCACACCCTTTGGTACTTGGTCCAGAGCCGCCGTTGGGTCGAGCCGCTCGGGGTGGTGTGTGAGTGTTTCCCCATTTTGCCGGTGGCCGCCGGAACCCCCTTCTGGCCGCATTCTTGACGCCACTGACGTCGGCGGCCAAGGGCCAAGCCGCAGCACCACCGGGCGGTCGCTCCGGGCCTAACTAACTTGGCATCAAAGCAGGTCGAGGGGCCACGACCTAGCACCAACGCAGGTCAAGCCGCCACGACTTAGCACCAACGCAGGTCAAGGGGCCACGACCTAGCACCAACGCAGGTCCGAATTCTGGAGGCAACGTGTCTGGCCTGGTCACGGCCACGACCCCAGAGCCCCGACCTGTTTTGGTGCTAGGTCACGGACGGTCAGCCTGTTTTGATGCTAGGTCACGGCCGGTCAGCCTGTTTCGATGCTAAGTCACGGACAGTCAGCCTGTTTTGGTGCTAGGTCACGGCCGGTCAGCCTGTTTTGATGCTAGGTCACGGACGGCCAGCCTGTTTTGATGCTAGGTCACGGCCGGTCAGCCTGTTTTGATGCTAGGTCACGGACGGTCAGCCTGTTTTGATGCTAGGTCACGGCCGGTCAGCCTGTTTCGATGCTAAGTCACGGACGGTCAGCCTGTTTCGATGCTAAGTCGCGGCCGGTCAGCCTGTTTCGATGCTAAGTCGCGGCCGGTCAGCCTGTTTCGATGCTAAGTCGCGGCCGGGCGACCTGTTTCGATGCTAAGCCATGGACGATGAACCGGCGACAGTGACAGCGCTGGCCGTGTTCGGCATGGGAGGCGGCCAGACCGCGTCAAATCGGGTCTTTCCTGCGCCCAATGACGGCGCAGACTGCCGCCTACCCCTCGACGAACAGCTTGAAGAGCGGCGCCAGCTGGGCAAACTCGATCAAGAAACCGTCGTGGCCATAGTCCGAGCGCACCGTGAACAGCGGCAAGGCTTTCGGGATGTGCTTGGCCACGGTGGCCGATTCGCCCGGCAGGTACAACCGGTCAGAATCGACCGCCAACACCAGCGCCTCAGCTGTGACCTGACCTAGCGCCGCCTCGACGCCACCGCGATCACGGCCCACATCGTGCGACAGGATCGATTCGGTGAGGCGAATATATGAATTGGCGTCAAAACGCAGCGCCAATTTGGCGGCCTGGTACTCCAAATAAGACTGGACGGCGTAGCGACCGCCACCGCCCAGAGGCTGTTCGCCACCCTGGGCGTCTTGGCCAAAGCGGGCGTCGAGTTCGGCAGCCGAGCGGTAGGTGGTGTGGGCGATCTGCCGGGCAATGCCTAGTCCAATGTGGGGGCCGTCCCCGTCTGGTTGGTCGTAGTAGTCGCCGTCCAGATAGAAGCGGTCATTGCGAATGGCCGCGATCTGGGCGTGTGCCCAGGCGATTTGGTCAGCCGAGGACCGGGCCGTGGTGGCTATAGGAACGATCTTGGCCACCCTGTCCGGGGCGCTGACCGCCCATTCGAGGACTCTCATGCCGCCCATCGACCCGCCAACCACCAGCGCCCAGCGATTGATGCCCAGATGATCTGCCAAGGCCATTTCCACTGCGACCTGGTCTCGGATGGTGATGTAAGGGAAGCGGGCTGCCCATGGACGGCCGTCAGGGGCCAAGGAGGCCGGCCCGGTGGTGCCCTGACAACCGCCCAGGGTATTGGGGGCCACTACGAAATAGCGGTCGGTGTCGACTGGTGCGCCGGGGCCAATCAGGCCGGTCCACCACCCGGCAGTGGGATGGCCCGGCCCGGCCGGGCCGCGAATGTGGGAATCGCCGGTCAAGGCGTGCAACACCAGCACGGCGTTGGTCTTTTCCTGGTTCAAATTGCCCCAAGTCTCAAAGGCCACCGTGACATCGAGACTGCCGCCACGCTCGGGCTCAAAACGGCCTAAGTCAGCGAACTGCCTTTGGCCCACCGGATCGCCGGGCTGCCAGGCGCCAGTTGCCGGCACGGCCTGGCCGGGCTTGGGCGAAAGGCCCTCGAAACCAGGCTCCGGCGCGACTGCCGGGTTCGGCTCCAGGCCCGCCTGCGGCATCGGCCCACTCGCTGGCCCACTGGCCGGCCCCAAGCCAACACCATCTTCGCCACTCACTATTCTGATCCTTTCGACGCAAGGCCGGCCCGCACCCGGGCCGCGGCTTCGAAACCCAATTCCAGGTCGGCAAGAATGTCTCCTAGTCCCTCTAGGCCCACCGACAGCCTGACCAGTCCGGGAGTGACGGCTGAGAGCTGCTGTTCGGCGGGAGAGAGTTGCGCATGGGTGGTTGAGGCCGGATGGATTACCAGTGAGCGGACATCGCCAATGTTGGCCACGTGAGAATGCAGGTGGAGGGCTTCGACAAAGGCCTTGCCAACCTCGGCGCCGCCGTCCAGTTCGAAACTGAACACCGCGCCGGCACCCTTGGGACAGTATTTCTGGGCCAAATGGTGGTAGGGACTGGACGGCAGGCCGGCGTAGTTGACGCCCAGCACGTCCGTCCGGGCTTCGAGCCACTGGGCCACGGCCAGGGCGTTGGCCACATGCCGCTCAATTCGCAGGGACAGGGTCTCGATGCCCTGCGCTATCAGGAAGGCGTTGAACGGCGAGATGGCCGGACCCAAGTCACGCAGCAGCTGGGTCCGGGCTTTGAGGATGTAACTCAAATTGGCGCCAAAGTCGCCGCCCGGGCCAAACTTCTGGCCAAAAACCAGCCCGTTGTAGGCCGGATCGGGTTCGGTGAAACCTGGGTATTTGCCTGCCCCAGCTGCCGCGTAGTCGAAACGACCGGAGTCGACAATCACCCCGCCCAGCGCCGTGCCGTGCCCGCCCAAGAACTTGGTAGCCGAATGAACCACCACGTCAGCGCCCCATTCAAACGGCCTGATCAAGTACGGCGTGGCGGTGGTGTTGTCAATGATCAACGGCAATTGATGATCATGGGCCACCGTTGCCACGGTCTCAATGTCGAAGATGTCGGTCCTTGGATTGGGAATTGCCTCGCCAAAAAAGGCCTTCGTGTTTGGCTGCACGGCGGCGTGCCAAGCCGCCGGATCGGTTGGGTTGGCCACAAAGGTGGTGGTGATGCCGTAGCGGGGCAGGGTGTTGGCTAGCAGCGAGTAGGTGCCGCCGTAAAGCGAGGGGCTGGCCACAATGTGGTCGCCACTTCCGGCCAGGTTCTGCAGAGCCATGGCAATAGCGCTAGCTCCAGAGGCCGTCAGCAGGGCGCCAACGCCGCCTTCCAGCGAGGCCACGCGCTGCTCCACCACCTCTTGGGTGGGATTGGTCAGCCTGGCATAGATGGGGCCCAGCTCATCCAAGGCGAACCGACTGGCCGCCTGGTGGGCCGAATCAAATACAAACGCGGTGGTTTGAAAGATCGGCAAGGCCCTAGAGCCGGTGGTTTGATCCGGCGCCTGGCCGGCGTGGATTTGGCGGGTTTCGAAAGACCATTGTTGGGCCTGAGACTGTGACATTGTGCTGGCTCCTTGGGGGTGCGCTTGAAGGCTTATTTGACTGGGCGCACGCCCCTCGGTGGCTGGTTAGTCTTGGCCACGCGGCAGCAAAGCTACAGAGGTTTTGGAGAAAACGGGCAGTCGAGAACGCGCGCTATGGGGTTAGCGGCACATTCGACGGCTCAACATGGACCCAACCCTAGACCATGCCTGGCCGGGAGACGCCAGGACGTCCGCATGTCGAGACAGTTTTGTGTCCGATGCCGGCCCTCGCCCTGGCGTTGACCTAGCCTTGGCAATAGGAGAGGTAAAGTTGTGGCACACCTGGCCACGAGCCAGCCAGGAACCCGGTGATAGCCAGGTTCCGGTCGCGTTGGCCTCGGTCGGCAGACCGCTGACCTAAGGAGACGCGGCAGACAAGCACAGTTTGGTGGTGGTGAGCTGGTTTCGATAGCCAGTTCACTCAAGTAACGGGCCAGCCGGCCCGTGATCATAGTGACCAAGGCCAGCCCAAGGGAGGCGACAATGACAACTTTGTCAGTTGGCGACGCGGCGCCAGATTTCGATCTTGCAACTAGCGAAGGCCCCAATCTGTCACTGGCGGACTTTACCGGTCGCCGGTTTGTTCTCTATTCCTATCCCAAGGCCGGCACTCCAGGCTGCGCCATGCAGGCAAACGATTTCCGTGATGCCAGTGACGCCTTCGAAGCAGCGGGCTACGCCATCATCGGGATTTCGCCAGATCAACCCGCGGCCCTGGGCCGGTTCGCCGAAGACCTCAACCTCGATTTCACTTTGCTGTCTGACCCTGACCACGCCGTGCTCGAGGCCTACGGCGCCTGGGGCGAACACGAGTTGTTTGGCCGCAAGGTGATTTCGACCATTCGGTCCTTCTTCGTAGTCGAGGCCGATTCAAAGCTGGCTTTGGTCGAATACTCGGTCAAGGCCCCCGGTTCGGTCGCCCGCTTAGCCGAGAAGCTAGGGGTCGCCTGGCCCTGAGGTCGAGCCTACCCATAGGCCGACCCCTGATCAGCTCTCTTGCAGCGAGGTCGAGCCCTCGCATAACCCTCTTGTCGCGAGGTCGAGCTTTGGCATAACCCTCTTGTCGTGAGGTTGAGCTTTGGCATAACCCTTTTGTCGCGAAGTCGAGCATCGGCACAACTTGCCATGTGGCCAGGTGCGCACAACCTCTCCAATGGTTGATGGTGTCGCCGAATTGGGCGTTAACGATGTTGTTAGTGTTGAATTTGTGGGACATGGGTTTATTGTTAACGGGTTCGTTCGATCTGGGCAGCCATTTTTGGGCTGACAGGCAAGGAGATCTATGCGTCGCCTAACCTCGCGAGGTACCCGTTTGGGCCTTGCGCTTGGCCTGGGGCTAAGCCTGACGGCGGTGGGCCTGCCGGCGTTGGCTGACCCAAATGACTCAGATCCAGCTGTGGTTGAGGCACGTCGCCAAGAACAACTGGCCGCCGCCTCCGTGGCCCAGATCGAGGCAATGCTGGACTCCCTCAGGGAAGACACAGCCCTGAAACAAGCTGCTGCCGGCCTCGCAGCTGAGGCCTACAACAAGGCCAAAGAGGACCTCGAACTGGCGACCGAGGCCGCCGAAAAGGCCAAGACCGACTCTGAAGAGGCCCAAGAGGCTTTAGCTCAGGCGCGCGGCGCCCTGGCGCGAGTGGCTGTGGCGTCGAGTCAATCCCAGGCCGGGCTGGGTCCAATGGAGCCGTTCTTGGCCAAGGACGGTTTCGTTGAGGCAATTGACCGCAGCGCCATGCTGTCTCTGGTAGGCACCCAGGCTGGCCGGGCCAAATCCCGCCTGGAGGTGGCTGAGCAAAGCGCCTCGTCCGCTGCCCTCAGGGCCGAGCAGGCCGAGGAGCTGCGGGCCGAAAAGGCCAAGGAAGAAAGCAAAAAGGCCGCGGTTGCCCATCAGGCGGCGCTAGACGCCGCCGAGGCCCTGACCGCAGCTGAAGTGGAGCACACCCGTCTAATCGAGGTCTTGGCTGAGAAGAAGAACTCGACTGTCCAGGCCGAACGGAAAGCCGAACAGCGACGCATTGAAGAGGCCAACAGACGAGCTCAAGAGGCACGCGAACGTGAAGAACGGGCCGCGCTTAGACCGCCACCTTCGCCGCCCGGTGGTGGTGGCGGTGGCTCCGGTGGCGGTGGTGGCTCCGGCGGTGGTGGTGGCTCCGGTGGTGGCGGCGGCTCCGGCGGTGGTGGTGGCTCCGGTGGTGGCGGCGGCGGCGGTGGCTCCGGCGGCGGTGGCGGTGGCTCTGGGGTGGCCTCAGATGCGGCTGCAGCTGCGGCGGTGGCCTGGGCGCGCCAACAAATCGGCAAACCCTATGGCTGGGGCGGCACCGGCCCATACAGCTTTGACTGCTCGGGACTGGCCATGATGGCCTGGCGCAACGGCGGCGGCAAATCGATTCCCAGGGTGGCAGCCGACCAGTACTACGCCGCTACCAAAGTGTCATACAGCGCCATGCGGCCGGGGGACCTGATCTTCTGGGGTAGCCCAATCCACCATGTGGCGATCTACTCCGGCGGCGGCAACATGATTGAGGCGCCCAGTTCCGGACAGCTAGTGCGCGAAATACCGATCCGCTGGGCCGGTACTGTCACCTGGGCAGGCCGCTACTAACCGGCCTTGAGCCCAAAACCCCAGCCGCAGGTGATACCCGCGGTCAGACAACTGGTCAGTGAGCGGTGCCAGCTGCCTCTGCGGCCTTGAGGCGCTCGTAGGAACGATGAACCTCGGCCTCGGCGCCGGCCCGGTCGGTCCAGTGAGAACCCTCAACGGACTTACCCGGTTCAAGGTCCTTGTAGATCTCAAAGAAGTGCTGGACTTCAAGGCGGTGGAACTCGCTGATGTCATCGATGTCCTGCCGCCATGAGGCGCGTGTATCGCCGGCTGGCACACAAACAAGTTTGTCGTCGCCGCCGGCCTCGTCGCGCATGCGGAACATACCAAGGGTCCGGCAACGGATCAGACAGCCAGGGAAGGTCGGTTCATCTAGCAGCACCAAAGCGTCGAGCGGGTCGCCGTCCTCGCCCAAGGTGCCGTCGATGTAGCCGTAGTCGTCCGGATAACGAGTGGCGGTGAAGAGCATCCGGTCGAGGCGAATGCGACCGCTGACGTGGTCAATCTCATACTTATTGCGGGAACCCTTGGGGATTTCGATGGTGACATCAAACTCAAGCGGTTGACCGGCGGGGGTCTCACCGCGCACGGTCTTAAGTAGTGGGGTGTACGTTTTTTTTGGCGCTGCCATCTTGCGTCTCCCTGGCTTGGGTGAGTGTGTGTATCCAACACTAGTCCGGACCGGGCCATCCGCCTCAGGAAATACCTGTCAAGCTAGTGATTGTGAAGGTCCGCCGAATCATCCAGGTCGGGGTGGTCGTGGCCGCGCTCACCCTGTTCGGCTGGTTGCAGACGGACGCCACTTCGGCCGCCTCACCAGGACCAATGCTCTATCAGCCGGAACCGGTTGCCCAGCCGCTGGACTTAGAGGCGCCCATTGCGACCACTGACCAGGTCCAAGGGCTGGCCTCGAGTCTGTTGACACCGGAGCGGACCGGCGCCGCGTTGGGCCTGGCGGTGTTCGATCTGGTCACTGGCGAGGCCATCTACCAGGTCGATGCCAACCAGGGCCACATACCGGCATCGACCATGAAAATCCTGACCGCCACGGCCGCTCTCGACACCTTTGGTTCTCAGGCCACGCTGGCGACCGAAGTGCTACTTTCGGTCGTCGATCAAGGGCAGGCCACGGTCTACCTTAGAGCCGGCGGTGATGTCACCCTGAGCCCGGATCAAGGCCAGGTGGGGGAGATCATGGGCCGGGCCGGCTTGGCCGAACTGGCCACCGAAGCCGCCGTCAATCTCAGATCGCGCGGTGCAGGCGAAGTCGCGGTCATACTCGACGACACGATTTTCACTGGACCGACCACTTTACCTGACTGGGGTTGGTGGCCCGGGGCCCCCTGGGCCGGCCCCATTACGGCAATGGCCATCAACGGCGGCCACGACGGCGCCGGGTTTGATGACACCAGCTACTCGATCGATTCGGCCTTGGCCGCCGCCCAGCAATTCGCCGCCCTGCTAGGTCAAGCCGGCCAAGACGACCAATTGGCCTTGCCCACCTTCGAGGTCGCTGGGCCAGTCACACGGGGCCAGACCTCCGGCGGCGCCCAAGTCATCGCCAGGGTCGAATCAGCTCCAATTGGCCAGCTGGTGGCCTACATGCTGGAGCATTCCGACAACGTCTTAGCCGAGGCCCTGGGCCGTGTCACGGCCGTTGAGCTGGGTTTGCCCGGTTCGTTCGAAGGCGCCGGGCAGGCCATTGTCCAGGTGGTTGGCGAACTTGGCCTGCCAACCACCGCGCTGGTGGTGATGGACGCCTCCGGGCTGTCGCCGGGCTCGCGCGTACCACCGGCCACCTTGGCTGAACTGCTGGCCGCGGTGGCCAAACCGGCTGACCTTGAAGGGTCAGCTGAACTAATCGGCGTCTTGAGAGGACTGGCCGTGGCCGGCCTAGAGGGCACCCTGGCCGGACGGCTGACAGAGGCCCCGGGGGCTGGCAACGTCAGAGCCAAAACCGGCACCCTCACAGGTGTGGCCGCACTAGCCGGAATTGTCCAGACCGCCCAGGGTCGCGAATTGGCTTTCGTGCTGATGGCCGACCAAACCTCCCAAGTCCCTTATGGTCTGGTGCGCGACTCAATTGACCAATTCACCTCTGGTTTGGCGGCCCTGGGGGGATAGCGGCCCTTTGGCCCGCCCTGGTCGCACTTGCCCCCTCACCTTGGCCGGGACGATGGCCGAGCGTTAGGGTTGAAAGCGTGGATTTGGCCATCAATTATGCAGTCGCGGTCGCCCTCGGTACCCGTTTGGTCAGGCCCGGACCGGCCATAGCCCAAGATGAAGCCGCCCACTTGGTGGCAGACCTACACCGGGCCTCGGCCGCCGCACTTGGTTCGGTCGCGGAAATCACCGGCCTGGATCAGGCTTGCGAAGCCGCCGCCAATGTGCCGGTAATGGTGATTGACCGGCGCGGTTTTGTCCGGGCCAACGTTCAGTTGGCCGAATCAGTGGTCAATGTCGCCCTAGCCGACCAGGAGCTGTCCTGGCTGGCCAAATACGGCGCCGGTGTCCAGCTGGGCAGCGCTTTGGCCCTACTTTCTGCCCGGGTCTTGGGCCAGTACGACCCATTCCATCAGGGCCCCAACGGTGCCAAAGGCAGGGTCCTATTGGTTGCCCCTAACGTTTATCGTTTCGAGTGTTTGGTTCGAGCCAACCCGCGCGATTTCCACCTTTGGATTTCCTTGCACGAGCTGACCCACGCCGCCCAGATCGCTGCCGCGCCCTGGCTACCGGACTGGATTAGCGACCGCCTGGCCGAGCTTGTCGCCATCGACGACCAGCCGGGCGCGATCAAACGCCTGACCCGGGCGGCGCGTCAGCTACCGGACCTATTCGCTGACAAAACTGATGTGCCACCAAAGATGGTTGGCCTACTCAGCCCGGCCCAGGCCTACATTTTCCAAGAGGTCACAGCCGTTATGTCGCTACTTGAGGGCCATGCTGATGTCATCATGGACTCGGTTGGGCCCAAAGTGGTGCGATCGGTAGACCAGATGCGACACCGCTTTGATGCCAGGCGCGTGGCCGGCGGCCGCCTCGACCGGGCCGCCCGGCGCCTGATTGGCATTGAAGCCAAAACCGCCCAATACGTCCAAGGCGCCGACTTTGTTCGCGGCGTCTTGTCAGAGGTTGGCCACGAGGGTTTGAATCTGGTTTGGTCCGGTCCGGACGCCATGCCAACCACCACCGAATTAGATGATCCGGCTGCTTGGTGCCAAAGGGTGGCCAAAGCCACATGACCGGACCCGATCCGGCGGTGGCGGCCATCCGCCTGGCGGTGCGACAATCGCTCGCCGGCCTGCCGGTTGGCAGCACCGTGCTAGTGGCCTGTTCGGGTGGCACCGATTCGTTGGCCTTGGCCGCCGCCACCGGCTTTGTTGCCCCCCGCCTTGAGCTCAAAGCTGGCGCCGTGGTGGTTGACCATGGCTTGCAGGCCAAGTCCGATGACGTCGCCAACCAGGCCGCACAGGCTTGCCGGGCCATCGGTTTGGCTCCGGTGGAGGTGGTCAAGGTTCAACTCAAGGGCCCAGCCAATGTTGAGGCGGAAGCCCGTGACCAGCGGTATCAGGCCTTAGAGGCGACGGCCGCGGCCCACCAGGCGGCTGCGGTGCTATTGGGCCACAGCCTCGACGACCAGGCTGAAACAGTCCTACTAGCCCTGGGCCGTGGATCGGGCCTAACTGCCCTGGCCGGCATGCCCGCCGCCAGGGGCCCTTTCATCCGGCCGCTGCTTGGCATCACCCGCCAACAGACCGAACGGGCCTGCCGGGCGCTAGATCTCCAGCCTTGGCAAGACCCGATGAACCAGCTGGGCGGGCCGGGCTATTCGGCCAGAGTCCTGCTGCGCCAGCACATCCTGCCCCAGCTCGAAGACGCCCTTGGTGGCGGCGTGGCGGCCGCCTTGGCTCGTACGGCCGGCCAGGTGCGCCAGGATCTTGACTATCTTGACTCTGCCGCGGCCCAGCTCCTAACCCGGGTGACCAGCGGCGGGCAAGTTGACGCCAAAGTGCTGTCGCAGGCCAAGCCAGCTTTACGGCATCGGGCGATCAAACAAATGGCGCTCGAATGGGGCGCCGACCCAGCCGCCCTCAGTGCCGCCCACGTCAAGGCCCTCGACGCCTTGACCACGGCCTGGCACGGCCAGGGGGCGGTAGCACTGCCCGGAGGCGTCAAGGTTGGCCGCGAGTGTGGCAAGCTTGTGGTCTTGGAAACGGCGGTGGCCCAAGCGGTGAAGGAGATTCCAAGTGGATCGCGGTGACATGGGTAACAAACTGGCCAAGATCCTGCTAAGTGAGACGGAGATCGCCGCCCGGCTAGATGACCTGGCCAAGCAAATCGACACCGATTACGCCGGGCGTGAGGTTCTGCTGGTGGGGGTGCTCAAAGGGGCGGTCATGGTGATGGCCGATTTGTCTCGCCGGCTTCACACCGAGGTGACCATGGACTGGATGGCGGTGTCCTCGTATGGCTCTGGCACCAAGAGTTCCGGTGTGGTCCGCATCTTGAAGGATTTGGACGCCGACGTGCATGGACGTCATGTGTTGGTGGTTGAGGACATTGTCGATTCGGGGTTGACGCTGTCTTGGTTGACGGCCAATCTGCGTTCGCGCGGCGCGGCCACAGTCGAGGTGGCGGCTTTGCTGCGCAAACCGGCGGCGGCCCAGATCAACCTGCAAATCAAGTACGTCGGGTTCGACATCCCGGACGAATTCGTGGTGGGATACGGCCTGGACTACGCCGAAATGTTCCGGAATCTGGGGTTCGTAGGGACCCTGGCCAATCACGTCTACGAAAACTGAGCGACTGAGTGAGCGAAGAAAAGAAGCAGCATCCTCTGAAGAAGCCAACGGCGCGCACAGTTTGGCGCGCGCCTTGGCTTTGGATCATGGTCATGATGCTGATGGTTTGGCTGGTCGCCCGGTCAATGCTGGCACCGTCACCGTCCAAAATCGACACCTCAGATGGGCTCGCGCTGCTGGCCAGTGGCAATGTCGCCTCGGTCAAGGTGGTCGACGGCGAGCAGCGGGTCGAAATGAAGCTGGACAAGGACTTCAAGGACAAGGGCAAGGTGGTTGAGTTCTTCTACGTTGTGCCCCAAGGTCCAGACGTGGTGGCAGCAGTGGCCAAGGCTGATCCAAAAGGCGGTTTCAATTCTGAGGTGCCATCGCAGTCGTGGTGGGGCTCTCTACTAATGACGATGGTGCCGCT
Source organism: Micrococcales bacterium (assembly GCA_009784895.1). Taxonomy (NCBI): domain Bacteria; kingdom Bacillati; phylum Actinomycetota; class Actinomycetes; order Micrococcales; species Micrococcales bacterium. Next base: position 12,534 of record WQXJ01000005.1, read on the forward strand.
GCTGCTAATCCTGGGCCTGTTCTGGTTTGTCATGAGCCAGATGCAAGGAGGCGGCTCACGCGGCGTTATGGGCTTTGGCAAGTCGAAGGCCAAACTGGTTTCGAAAGAGTCACCCAAGGTCACTTTCGCTGATGTGGCCGGTGTCAACGAGGCGGTCGAGGAACTTGAGGAAATCAAGGAGTTTCTGGCTGAGCCGGCCAAATTCCAGGCTGTTGGCGCCAAAATCCCGCGGGGTGTGCTGCTTTACGGTCCACCAGGAACCGGCAAGACCTTGCTGGCCCGGGCTGTGGCCGGCGAGGCCCAGGTGCCGTTCTACTCGATTTCCGGCTCGGACTTTGTTGAGATGTTCGTTGGCGTGGGCGCCTCACGGGTGCGCGACTTGTTTGAACAGGCCAAAGCCAATGCCCCGGCGATCGTTTTTGTCGATGAGATCGACGCCGTTGGACGCCACCGCGGCGCTGGCCTTGGCGGTGGCCACGATGAACGCGAACAGACTCTGAACCAACTGCTAGTGGAGATGGACGGATTCGACGCCACCACCAACGTCATTTTGATCGCGGCGACCAACCGGCCGGACATATTGGACCCGGCGCTGTTGCGGCCAGGCCGCTTTGACCGGCAAATCACAGTGGGGGCGCCGGATCTGAAAGGCCGGCAGGCCATTTTGGAGGTGCACGCCAAAGGCAAGCCAATGGCCGATGACGTTGACTTGGCTTTGGTGGCCAAGCGAACGCCAGGTTTCACTGGCGCTGACCTGGCTAATGTGCTCAATGAAGCGGCCTTGCTGACGGCCCGGGTGGGACAAGCCCAGATTTCGAACCACAACCTCGATGAGGCCATCGACCGGGTGGTGGCCGGGCCACAACGCTCCTCAATGATCATGACTGAGGCTGAGAAGAAAAACACGGCCTATCACGAGGGCGGCCACGCCGTCGTGGCTACAGCCCTACGCAACACCGATCCGGTGACCAAGGTTACGATCCTGCCGCGCGGGAGGGCTTTGGGCTACACCATGGTGATGCCAACTCAGGACAAGCATTCGGTTACCCGCAACGAGTTGCTGGACCAACTGGCCTACGCCATGGGCGGGCGCGTGGCCGAGGAAATGATTTTCCACGATCCAACGACCGGGGCTTCGAACGACATCGAAAAAGCCACCCAAACCGCTCGCAAGATGGTAACCGAGTTTGGCATGAGCGCCACGCTGGGGGCGGTTCGCTACGGTCAGGGTGAAGGCGAGGTCTTTCTGGGCCGCGACTATGGTCACCAGCGTGATTACTCCGAGGCGGTGGCGGCTTCGATCGATTCAGAGGTCCGGGCGCTAATTGAGCAGGCCCACACCGAGGCCTGGCAAATCCTGGTGGAAAACCGTCAGGTTTTGGACCGTTTGGTCCTGGAGCTGTTGGAGAAGGAGACTCTGAACGAAAGCCAGCTGGCAGTTGTCTTCGAGGGCATCATCAAACGCGATCACCGTCCGGTCTGGCTGTCATCTGAAGAACGGCCGGTTTCAACCGACGGCCCGGTGCTGACCCCGACCGAGCGCCACGGCGATCAAGCCAGCGGGTCTAAGGAAGCTCCGTGAACCAGGTGGCCGGGCAGTTTGACGCCGCCCGGGTCGAGGCCGCCGTGCGTGAACTTCTCACCGGAATTGGCGAAGATCCTGATAGGGAGGGCCTGCGCCAAACCCCGGGCCGGGTGGCCAGGGCGGCTAGGGAGATCTTCGATGGTCTGGGCCGCGACCCGCGGGCCGAGCTCCAAGCCGTTTTCGACGTTGGCCATCAAGAGTTTGTACTGGTCAAGGACATTGCCTTCTATTCGATGTGCGAACACCACCTGATGCCCTTCCACGGCTCGGCTCATGTTGGCTACATCCCCGGCCCGGATGGCCGGATCACTGGGCTGTCCAAACTGGCCCGTCTGGTCGACATTCTGGCTAAGCGCCTCCAAGTACAAGAGCGCCTGACCAGCGAGGTGGCTGATTCGGTGATGGAGTGCCTGGGCGCACGCGGCGCTATTGCCGTGATCGAAGCCGAACATCTGTGCATGTCGATGCGCGGCGTCAAGGCGCCCGGCGCCAAGACCGTCACCAGCGCGGTGCGCGGCATGCTGCGCTCGGCCGCCACCCGGGCCGAGGCCATGAGCCTGATCCTGGGCCAGCCTTGATGCTGCGGCCGGCGCCGCTGCCTGGGGCTTTGGCCGCCTTGGAGCGTCCGCTGGTGATGGGGATATGTAACGTCACGCCAGATTCGTTTTCCGATGCCGGCCAGAGCCTCAGCCTCGAAGCGGCGGTCGAGCACTGCCAGGCCATGTTGGACCAGGGCGCTGACCTGGTTGACATTGGCGGCGAATCGACCCGGCCGGGCGCCGGCAGGGTGGCACCAAGCGAAGAATTGGGTCGGGTCATCCCGGTAATCAGGCGTCTAGCCAGCCAGGGCGCGGCGATCTCGGTTGACACCACACGGGCGGCGGTGGCGGCGGCCGCGGTCGAGGCCGGCGCCATCGTCATCAACGACGTTTCCGGTGGCCTGGCAGACCCAGCCATGTTTGGTGTCATGGCAGCCACCGGTGTGGTTTCGGTGTTGGCACACTGGCGGGCGCCTTCAGCACAAATGGACGCCTGCGACCGCTACAACGATGCGGCCGGCGAGGTTTGCGCCGAACTGGCCGCCCGCCTGGCGGCGGCAGTTGCCGCTGGTGTCAAGGCCGAGGCCGTGGTGCTCGACCCGGGTCTGGGTTTCGCCAAAGTGGGCCACACAAACTGGCAGGTCTTGGCCGGCTGGGACCGGTTAGCGGCACTGGGCCTCCCGCTCCTGGTGGGGGCCTCGCGTAAGCGTTTCTTGCGCCTACCGCTTGGGTTCGAGCCCCAAGCCGGGCCCAAGTGGGATCAGCTAGACCAGGCCACGGCCACAATCTCGGCTATGTTGACCAAGGCCGGTGTTTGGGGCTTGCGGGTCCACAACGTCCCGCTGACGCGTCAGGCCATCGCCATGGCAGCTGCCATGGCCACGCCCCCGGCCTGAACCACCGGCGCAAAAATCGGTCAGCTCGCTAGATGGGCGAGTCGCAACACCACGACCGTCGCTCTAGGGTGGATCATTGGCCCATGCACCCATTGCGGGGTGGGAATGGAGAGCCCCTCGACGTCCTTGAGCTGAAAGGTATCAGCGCGTGTGGCTTCCATGGTTTGCTGCCGGAGGAAAGAGCCAGCGGCCAGGCTTTCGTAGCTGATGTCTCGCTACATTTGAACACTTCTGCCGCGGCCGAGACCGATTCGATTGAGCACAGCGTTGACTACGCCAAGGTCTGCCAGGACGTTACTCGCGTCATCGGCGGCAAACCTTACAACCTGCTTGAAACCCTGGCCCAGGCCATCGCCGGCGTGGTCTTGACGAACCCATCCGTCGAGGTGGCCGATGTCGCGCTGCACAAGCCTTGGGCGCCAATTGGCGTGCCGGTTGACGATGTCGTCTTGCGGGTCAGGCGCCAACGCCGCGGGCGGCATGTAGTCGAAGACCCGCCCGGACCGGAAGCCTTGGACTACCAGTTGTTCGAAGGCGAGCCAGCACCGCCAGGCCAAGTCGATCCGGGCCCCGCCCCCACTTTGGTCCGCGCTGAAGACCAGGAAGCTGCGGCCGGGCCGCATTTGACAGGCAACTGGGGGCAGCAGCCGGACGGCACCGCGCCAGCCCCTGCCCGCCCCAGCCGGGCCACGGCCACCTGGGAGACTCGACCGGCCAAGTGGTCGTACTCCTCAAAATGGCGCCGCTGGGAAGCCGAGCCCGCCCAGGCCTCAAATCAGCCCAGCACTAGGCCACCGTGGTTGGCCTTTCACCCCCATTTGCCTGTTGGCCAAGCCGCGCCGCCTGGGCCTTGGACCCCGCAGGTGCCACCGGAACAGGTCGTATCAGAGCCATCGACTCTAATCCCCTCCACCTGGTCTCAGCCCGTCGAACCAGATGGACCTAGCGATGTGCCACCTCTCGAGGCGCCAAATGTGACCGTTGGGCCACCACCGGCCGAATCGCTAGTCGACACCACGACCATGGCGCCGGCCGAACCCCTGGCCAGGACTCTGGCCGAAGACCCAGCCCAACCTCCAGCCATGACCCAGGCCCAGGCGAACTTCGATTGGGCTTTGGTTGATTCGCTTGATCAACGGCCCAGCGAACCGGTCGACGCGATTGTGGCGCTGGGAGCCAACGTTGGTGACGCCTTGGCCACGCTGCGCAGCGCCATCGACGCCTTGCGCGCGCTCAACGGGCTGTGGGTGGTCGGAATCTCGCCGCTGGCCCGCACCGCCCCGGTTGGCGCTGAAGATCAACCTGAGTTTTTCAACGCCGTGGTCCATGTCCGCACGGACCTATCGGCCCGGTCGCTTTTCCGGTTGCTGGCACTGATCGAGGACGCCCACGGCCGTGTCCGCCACCAAGAGTGGGGGCCGCGCACGCTTGACCTCGACTTGATCGCTTACGACTGCCTGATTGCCGGGGATGACGAACTGACCGTGCCGCATCCCAGGGCACACCAGCGGGCCTTCGTCTTGCTGCCCTGGGCCTATATGTATCGACGGGCATTTTTGCCGGGCGTTGACGGCGGCATGGTGGCGGCGCTGGCGGCCAAAGCGCCAGACCGGGCCGGCGTGCGCTGGCTGGCGACTGATTGGATCAACACTGATCAAGTTGTCACCGGCGGCTACAACCAGTTTGGCACCGGTGACCAGACCGCCTTCGCCGCCTGGGGTGCCTGGGCCAGCTGAGCTGACTCTGTGTGCTTGGCCGGCCCAAGGGCCGCCACTCTTAGTGGGCGAGTAAGCCGGTGCCAGTTGCCCACCAGTGACTTGGGGCACTGGGGTCAAACTAGGATTGGGAACTGTGCAGCCAACCAAATGGTCCACTATCGCCGTCACGGTGGTGGTTAGCGGTGTGGTCGCATGGGCCGGCCTCGATCTGACGGCCAGCCGGGCCGCCCGTTTTACCCAGGTGCCCTGGACCGTGCCGGCAGCACTGGTGGTAGTGGCGGTAGTAGTGGTGCTCCTGGCCTGGCCCGTCAGGCAATACGTCAAGGGCAAACGCCGCCAGGTTGACCGCCTGCGGGCTGCCACGGTGGTGGCCTTGGGCAAGGCCTGCACCTTGGCTGGCTCGGCTCTAAGTGGTTTGTACGGCGCGGTCACGCTCACCCTAATGGCCAAAGTCATCGACGGGGCGCCCGGGCGGTGGGCCTGGCAGGCAGGGGCGGCCTTACTGGGCGCGATTGTGCTAACAGTCGGTGGCCGGCTGACGGAGTGGTTCTGCCAGCTGCCGCCCAGCGAAGGGCCGCCTGAGACACAGCCAGACGGCTCGCATCCACAAGCGGCTTGAGGAAAAGGGGAGAAAGTGCAACGACAACCGGTAGCTTTTGGCCTGATCGGCGTGGGCCGGGTGGGCGGCCCCATTAGCCGGGCCCTGTCCGATGCCGGCTACCCGGTCGTTGGCGTCAGCGCTTACGACGAGGAGTCCCGCGAGCGGGCCGAGGTCATGCTGCCCGGTGTGCCGCTGCTTGAGGCGGCCGAGGTGGTAGACAAGGCCGCCTTGGTCTGGCTGACGGTGTCCGATGACGCCATCACGCCGTTGTGCCAAGAACTGGCCTCAAGCTGGCGGCCGGGCCAGGTAGTCGTCCACGCCTCTGGTGCCAGGGGTTTAGCGGCCCTAGCACCGGCGGCCAGGGCCGGGGCTATCACCTTGGCCATCCACCCGGCCATGACCTTCACCGGCACTTCTATCGATGTGGTCAAAATGCACCAGGCCCCCTTTGCCATCACCACACCGGTGGGCTTAGAGCCGTTGGCCGAGGCTTTGGTCCAGGCCCTAGGCGGCTGGCCTTTTGTGGTCCACGAGTCGGACAGGCCGCTCTACCACACCGCCCTGGCCCACTTGTCCAATCACCTGGTCACCTTGGTAGACCAGGCCAGGCAACTGATCCAGACGATCACCGGGGCTGATCCGCACGACCTGCTTGAACCCTTGGCTTTGGCCAGTCTGGAAGCGGCCTTACGCCACGGTATCGACGGACTATCCGGTGCGGTCTCTAGAGGCGATGTCACCACTTTGGTGACTCATCGCCAGGCTTTGGAAAACTGGGCGGCTAGCCGCGGCGGTCTAGTTAGCGGCGAGGTGGCGCTGGATGACCGGGCCAGCGCGGCGCTGGACACCGTTCGGACCTACCGGGAGCTGGCCCTGATGACGGCCCGGGCAGCTGAGCGGGCCGGGCGGATTGACGCTGCCGCGGTCGAGGCTATTGGGCAGGCGTTGGACTGAAGTGGCAGGCAGCGAACCTCTGCTGGCCCAAACCCAAGCCGAATTGGACCAGGCCCTGGGTTCTTCTCGGCGCACTGTGGTGATGACAATGGGGGCGTTGCACCAAGGCCATTTAGACTTGGTCGACCGGGCCGCCCAGTTGGGCGGTCAGCTAGTAGTAACGATCTTTGTCAATCCCTTACAGTTTGGGTCGGGTGAAGATTTCGAGACCTACCCGCGCCCCTTGGCAGCCGATCTGGCGGCCCTAAAAGGCCGGGGAGTGGCGGTGGTCTTTGCGCCAACGGTGGCGGAGATGTATCCCCGGGGCCAGGTCGCGGTTTCGGTCAGTACCGGGCGGCTGGGCCAAGTCTTTGAGGGAGCGGCCAGACCAACCCATTTCGACGGCGCCATGACAGTGGTACTGAAGCTGTTGCAGCGTACTAGAGCGTCAACGGCCATATTTGGCCAAAAAGACGCCCAACAGCTGGCCTTGATCCGGCAGATGGTGGCTGACCTGGACCTAGGTGTCAAAATCGTGGCCGTTCCGACCCGGCGCGAGGCGGACGGACTGGCCATGTCTTCCCGCAACCGGTACCTTGACCCGGCCCAGCGCCTAAACGCCCTGGCCCTGCCGCGAGCCTTGGCAGCCGGCGTCGAGGCGGCCGGGCGGGGCGAAGCAGCCCCGGCCGTACTTCAGGCCGCTCGGCAGCGCCTTGGCCCGATGGGGCAGGGGATGGCCTTGGACTATCTCGAACTAGTCGAACCGGCCGGATTCGAAAAAGTTGACGCCACCTACGGTGGACCGGGCCTGATCATCGCTGCTCTGAAGCTTGGACAGACCCGGCTAATCGACAACGCACCCATTACTCTGGGCAACCGGTGATTCTCACCGGCAGCCCAGAACAGGAGCAGCGCTATCTGGTCGCATCTTCGCGGGTAGCCGCTTGACGGCTACCGCGTGCGACACGACGGAGGGTGTTTTTCAACACCCTCCTGACCCCCGCTAATCTGGTGGGCGTGAATTCGAGCCCGCCCAGTGGTGGATCCGACCTTCAAGACCTGTCAGAACACCAGCAGGTGCGGCGGGCCAAACGCCAAGCCATTTTGGATCGGGGCGAAGAGGCCTACCCGGCGGCGGTGCCAATCGACAGCTCAATTGCTGCTGTGAGGGCCGCGCACGGTGGTCTTGAGCCCGGCACCTACACCGGTGAGATCGTTGGCCTGGCCGGGCGGGTGATGTATCTGCGCAACACTGGCAAGCTCTGCTTCGCCACGCTGCAAGATGGGGCCGGCTTGCGCCTCCAGGCCATGATCTCCCTAGCCGAGGTTGGCGCCGAATCGCTAGCCAGTTACAAAGCCGAGGTTGACCTGGGCGACCACCTGTTTGTACACGGTCAGGTGATCACCTCCAAAAGAGGCGAGTTATCAGTATTGGCTGACAGGTGGACCATGGCGGCCAAAGCCTTGCGGCCCTTGCCAGTGTTGCACTCAGAGCTATCGGACGAATCGCGCATACGTGACCGGACGGCTGATCTGATAGTGCGCCAAGCCGCCCGGGACATTGCCCGCCAGCGCTCGCAATTGGTCCGTTCGGTCCGGGGCACAATGCATGGTCTGGGTTATGACGAAATCGAGACCCCGGTGTTGCAGACGGTTCACGGCGGTGCCCTGGCCCGGCCCTTCACCACCCACATCAACGCATACGGCATCGACCTGTATCTACGTATCGCCACCGAACTGTTCCTAAAGCGGGCCATGATTGGTGGGCTGGACAAGGTTTTCGAGGTTGGCAAGATCTTCCGCAACGAGGGAGCCGATTCAACCCACGCCCCAGAGTTCACCTCGATCGAGGTCTATGAGGCCTACGGCGACTACGACACAATGGCCACCCTAACCCGGCAGATTGTGCAGGACGCAGCCGTGGCGGTGACCGGCTCGACCACTGTGACTTGGAGCACCGATGGCCGGGTAATAGACCTAGGTGGCGAACAATGGCGCCAGATTTCTTTCTTTGGCTCGCTCAGCCAGGCCTTGGGCGAGTCAATTGGACCGGACACCAGCCGCGAAGAATTGGCCAAGAAGGCCCAGCGCCTCGAAGTCGAAGTCTCACCGGCCGCCGGCTCCGGCCAGCTGGCTGAGGCCCTGTTCGAACACCTTCTGGGTGATCAACTGGACCAGCCGACCTTTGTGCGAGACTTCCCGATTGACACTTCCCCGTTGACGCGGGCGCATCGTTCAACCCCTGGTGTGGCCGAAAAGTGGGATCTGTACATTGGCGGTCTCGAACTGGCTACCGCCTATAGCGAGTTAGTCGACCCGGTGATCCAACGCCAGCGGTTCGAGGCCCAGGCGGCTTTGGCCGCGGCCGGCGACCCTGAGGCCATGCGGCTCGACCAGGACTTCCTCGACGCCATGGAATACGGAATGCCGCCGGCTGGCGGCATGGGAATGGGCATCGACCGCCTGATGATGGTGTTGACCGGACTGGGCATTCGAGAGACAACTCTGTTCCCAATCGTGAAACCCCTGAACTGAACTACCGCTACCTTCTCTGCTCCACCTGTTTCCCTCCACTCGGTTCAAAGCCCCACCGCCCTCGACGTGGCCCCTACCAGCGGAAACATGCCGCTGCCCGCCATCGGCCATTTCCAAAACGGGGGCTAATCATTGGTTTTCAACAGCTATAATGTTCAGGGCCGGAAAACCTGAACCGGCCACCCAAATATCGATGACGAATTGGAGTTGTATTCATGGCGCAACGCGTGCAGGTACTCCTGGTCGACGACCTTGACGGTTCGACGGCCACGGAGACGGTGACTTTTGGACTTGATGGAGTTACCTTTGAAATCGATCTAGCCCAGCAAAATGCCGCCGATTTCAGGGCCGCGTTGGCTCCGTGGATCCAGGCTGGACGCAAGGTTGCCGGCAAGACCGGCCGGGCAGGTGCAACTCGCCGTCCGGTTGACGCCGAGACCGCTCGGATGCGTGAGTGGGCCAGGGCCAATGGCTACAAAGTTTCAGACCGAGGCCGGATCTCAGGCGAAATCCAAGCCGCCTACCGATCCGCCAACAGCTAGATAGCGGTGATATAAGTGACCTACACAATTGTTTTCCTGCGCCACGGCGAGAGCAAGTGGAACGCCTTAAACCTGTTCACAGGTTGGGTTGATGTTGAATTATCAGACAAGGGCATCAGCGAAGCTCGGCGCGGCGGTGAGCTGCTGGTCGAGAACAACATCCTGCCGGATGTGCTGCACACATCCTTATTGCGCCGGGCCATTATGACGGCCAACCTGGTGCTTGATGCGGCCGATCGCCACTGGATTGACGTCAGGCGGTCCTGGCGGCTAAACGAGCGCCACTATGGCGCCCTGCAGGGCAAAGACAAGACCCAAATCCGGGACGAATACGGCGATGATCAGTTCATGATTTGGCGGCGCAGCTACGACACGCCGCCTCCGCCAATCGAGCGCGGCTCGGAGTTCTCGCAGGACGCCGACCCACGCTACGCCGGGGAGCCGGAGGTGCTGACCGAGGCCCTGAAGAACGTACTGGACCGGGCTCTGCCTTACTGGCAGGACGGGATTGTGCCGGATTTGGTAGCCGGCAAGACGGTGATGGTGGCGGCTCACGGCAATTCGCTGCGGGCGCTGATCAAGCATCTCGATGGGATTTCCGACAAGGACATTGCCGGTTTGAACATTCCCACCGGAATCCCATTGGTCTATCACCTCGATGCCAACCTCAAGCCGACTAATCCGGGCGGCACCTACCTTGACCCAGAAGCGGCCGCCGCCTCGATCGCCGCTGTCGCCAACCAAGGCAAGAAGTAGGCCTCTTTGGTCGGTTTGACCTGCTAGTTCACCTCGACTCGTGAGCTGGTCAAGTCCACTTCGTGCTAGACTTGGCCAGTTCGCGAGAGGGGAAGTACCCAAAAACATGGCATTCGCTGTTGGAGAGACCGTCGTTTATCCTCACCACGGAGCGGCTCTAATAGAAGACATAACCACCCGCACCATCAGGGGCGTATCTAGGACCTATCTGAAGCTGCGTGTAACCCAAGGCGATTTGACCATTGAGGTGCCGGCCGAGAACGTTGAGCTAGTTGGCGTACGCGATGTGGTTGGGCCAGAGGGTCTTGAGCAGGTTTTCTCGGTGTTACAGGCCAATGTTCGCGAAGAACCAACTAACTGGTCCAGGCGCTATAAGGCCAATGTCGAGAAAATCGCCTCAGGCGACGTCATCAAAGTGGCTGAGGTGGTCCGTGACCTGTCCCGGCGCGACACCAACCGCGGCCTTTCGGCAGGAGAAAAGCGCATGCTGGCCCGGGCCCGGCAAATCCTGGTCTCCGAACTGGCCTTGGCGGACAAAACCGACGAGGAGGCGGCAGAGCGTCGCCTAGATGAGGTTCTGGCCGTCACGGTGGCATGAGCTACCGGACCGGCATTGGCTTTGATGCCCATCGTCTAGCCGCTGATGCGCGCCCGCTCCATTTGGCGCTGCTGCAATGGCCCGGCCAACCCGGCCTTGAGGGCCACTCCGACGGTGACGTCGTGGCCCATGCTCTAGTTGACGCCATCGCCTCTGCCGGCTGCCTTGGAGACATAGGTGAGCTTTTCGGCAGCGCCGACCCGCGGCATCGGGCGGCCAACTCGGCTCTCTTCTTAGAAGGCGTCCTTGATGAATTGACTCAGGCCGGCTACAGCCTGGTCAACGCCGCCGTCCAGCTGATTGGTAATCAACCCCAAATCGCTCAGCGCCGGGGCGAGGCCGAGGCCGCGCTGAGCCAGGCCGTTGGGGCGCCGGTCTCGCTCAGCGCCACCACCACCGATTCGATGGGCTTCACTGGTCGAGGCGAGGGGCTGGCCGCCATCGCCACCTGTCTGGTCCAGGCCAGCTAAGAAAAGGTAGATTTTCGCCATGGCCTTGAAGCTGTACGACACCGCCACCGGCGCGCCGCGGGACTTCGCGCCCCTGCAAAGCGGCCGAGTTGGCATCTACCAGTGCGGCGCCACCGTGCAAGGGCCGCCGCATGTTGGCCATCTGCGCCCGGCAGTTGTCTTCGACGTGCTGCGACGCTGGCTCGAACGCCAGGTGGGAGAAGTCACGTTTATCCGCAACGTGACAGACATAGACGACAAGATCCTGGCCAAAGCCAGCCAGGCTGGCCAGCCCTGGTGGGCTTGGGCCCATCGCTTCGAGCGCGAATTCACCGCCGCCTACCAGGCCCTGGGCGTGGCCCCTCCCAGCTATGAGCCGCGGGCCACCGGGCATGTGCCGGAAATGATTGCCTTCATCGATCGTCTAATCGAGCGCGGGCACGCCTATACGGGCGAGGTTGGCAACGTTTACTTTGACGTCGCCTCGTTTGGGGCATATGGCGAGCTGACCCACCAGCGTGTGGTTGATATGGCGCCGGCCGATGACGGTAACGTCACCGACAAGCGTTCCCCCCATGACTTTGCCTTGTGGAAGGCCTCAAAACCAGGTGAAGAGGACGCCTCATGGGCCACGCCTTGGGGGCGCGGGCGGCCCGGCTGGCATTTGGAGTGCTCAACTATGGCCCTGCGCTATTTGGGTGAGAGTTTTGACATTCACTGTGGCGGGCTTGATCTGCGTTTTCCGCATCACGAAAACGAGCAGGCCCAGTCACGGGCGGCCGGTTACGGCTTTGCCCAATTGTGGTTGCATAACGGGCTGCTAACCGAGGCTGGCGTCAAAATGTCAAAGTCGTTGGGCAACTCGTGGCTGTTAGAAGAGTTGATCAAACAAGTCGAACCGGTGGTGGTGCGCTACGCCCTAACGGCCGCCCACTACCGCTCGACTTTGGAGTTTTCCATCGACACGCTGCACGAATCGGCCGCCGCCTGGGAGCGTGTAACTGGCTTTGTCCGCCGAGCCTCGGAGCGCTGCCAGGCCGGGGACCTAGACCAGGTGGCGTTACCGGAGGGGTTCGTCCAGGCTATGGATGACGACCTCAACACCGCTGGGGCCTTGGCCCAGGTCCATGAGGCCGTGCGCCGCGGCAACACCGCCCTAACCGATTTCGACAACGCTGAACTGGCCTTGGCACTGACCGAAACCCGGGCCATGCTGGCGGTGCTGGGGTTAGACCCATTGGCGCGGCCGTGGGATCAGGCCGGCTCGGTCGATCAGGCCTCGACCGCACTAGACGCCCTGGTGACCGAGCGGCTCGAAGCCCGGGCCAAGGCCAGGGCCGCCCGTGACTGGGCCAAGGCTGATTCGATCCGCGATGCCCTGGCCGGGGCCGGCATCCAGGTCGAAGACTCCCCGGCCGGGGTGCGTTGGCAAATCGACCAGCCCGGCCCCAACGGCAGTACCAGTCCCTGACCAGCCCTTTCGCCGCTAGGCCGAGGTTTCACCTAGGCTTGTGTAACGTGCCAGGCAATTCCAAGCGGCGCGGAGCTGTGCGCAAACCAGGGTCAAAGAAGGGACCGGCCACCGGCAGCGGTGGCAAGTCTCGCCGTGCCCTCGAAGGCAAGGGCCCAACCCCCAAGGCGGAGGCCCGGCCCTACCATCCGGCAGCCAAACGAGCGGCCGAGGCGGCCGGGCGTCAGGCCCAAGCCAAGGCCAAAGCTCGGCGTCAAACGGCTCCGAGCGGCGGCGATAGGCCGGTCGGTGGAGCTGGCGACTATGTAGTCGGTCGCAATTCCGTGCTCGAGGCCTTGCGGGCCAGGGTACCGGCCCTGCGGCTGGACCTGGCCATCGGTCTAGACCCAGACGACCGAGTGACCGAAGCGATCAGGTTAGCCACCGACCGGGGCTTGCCGATCGAAGAATTGCCAAAGCCAGACCTAGAGCGACAATGCCGCAGTTCTTCTCACCAAGGTATTGCCCTCAAAGCCGTGCCCTACCAGTACGCCAAAGCGGCCGAACTGCTTGACAGCGCCAGCCGGCGCGGCCAAACCCCGTTGATCGTGGTGCTCGATTCGGTCACCGATCCGCATAACCTAGGTGCGGTCTTACGGGCCGGGGCGGCATTTGGCGCCCATGGTCTGGTCATCCGCGAGAGGCGCTCGGCCCAGATGGGTCCAACCGCCTGGAAAGTCTCGGCCGGCGCCGCCGCCCGGATCCCGGTGGCCCGGGCCACCAACCTGGTACGCACCTTGGAGTTCTTCAAGGATGAGGGTCTGTTTGTAGTTGGTTTGGACGGTCGAGCCAAGGACAATGTGGCCGGGCTTCCGGTGGCGACCTCCGGCCTGGTACTGGTGGTCGGGTCGGAAGGTAAAGGCCTGGCCCGCCTGACCCGCGAAGCCTGCGACCTGACCGCGGCCATCGAAATCCAGGCCGCCACTGAATCGCTCAACGCCGCCGTGGCCGCCGGCATTGCGCTGTACGAGGTAGCCAAAGCCCGCCGCCAGCCAAGCCCAGCAGAGTGACCGGCCCACCCCTCAGTCCAACTTGAGGTCGGGGCGCGAGGCTGAGCTTTGGCACAGTCCGGCCTAACTGAGTTAGTCAGGGTGGGAGCCGTCGGTCAAGGGCAGCTCGTCGGTGTTTTCCAGGATTAGTGATTCCTCGTCGCGGCGGTGACGCAAGATCGAGTCGATGTAGTTCTGGACAGCCTCAGCCATAGGCACATGGCGGTTTTGGTCTTGTGACATGAACCAGCGGTGGTCCAGAACCTCGTGGTAGATCTGAGAAAGTTCGAGTTTGCCGCGTAGCTCGGGCGGAACCGCCCGGACGGTCGGCTCGAATACGTCAGTTAGCCAGTTGTGGGCAACATAGTCCTCATCCAGGTCGCTTTGACCGGAAGAGGCGCGGTAGGTGTCCAAATCGTTGAGCAGCCGCCGGGCCTGGTTTTCCTGTACATCCAGGCCGGTCAAGCGGAAGAGGCGGCGCTGGTGGTGACCGGCATCGACCACCTGGGGTCTAATCCGCACAGCCGAACCGCTTTGGTTGGACACCATGGACAACTCGGCCACGTCGAAGCCCAGTTCATTCAATCGGTTGATGCGCTCTTCGAGGCGCCAAGGGGCGTCTTGATCAACCGTCTCCTCGGCGGTCAGCGCGGTCCAAAGTTGGTGGTAGCGATCAACCAAGAAGTCACCAATTGCCACCGGGTCAATGTCGCCCTCCAGCATCTGGCCGGCCTCAAGGTCCATCAGCTCACCGATCACGTTGACGTGGGCCAATTCGAGGTCGTAGAGCCGTTGACCCTGGGTCAGCTGCTCGTGCAGATCGCCGGTTTCAGCATCGACCAAATAGGCCGCAAAGGCGTGGGCGTCACGTCTAAACAAGGTGTTGGACAGTGAAACGTCACCCCAGTAAAAGCCAATCAAATGGAGGCGAACCACCAGCAGGGCCAGGGCGTCAAGCAGCCGGGTGGCAGTCTCCGGTCTGAGACGTTGGGCCAGTAAGGCCCGGTACGGCAATGAGAATCTCAGGTGTTGGGTGACCAAGGCCGCGCCCAGGTCCTCGCCGTCCTGGCTGCTGCGACCGGCCACCACCGCCACTGGCTCGACACTAGGCTCGTTTAGTCCCTTGAGGTCTTTGAGCAACTGGTATTCGCGCCGAGCCACCGACTCGGTGATCTCTTTGACAGCCAAAACCCGGTCAGATAGGCGCACAAATCGCACCACATGTCGCGAAATACCTCGCGGCAAGGCCACCACCACCGAATCTGGCCACTCCTCCAGCGGCAGATCCCAGGGCAGGGAGAGCAGGGCCGGGTTCGGCTCGGCCGCGGTGATGGTCAGAGGTCCAGGCACCAAAAACGCCGTCCTACTGTCTTAGACGCGGCGGCCTCACCGCCGGCTGGCCGGCCAGCCCAGGGCGGGACCGCGCGCCCGGTTGTACTTGTCTGTTGCTCCTAGCCGTCCAGCCGTTCACCGCTGGCGGAGGAGAAGGTGTGTTGGGCGCCGGGGTTGATCGCTACGTAGACCGCTTCGCCCTTCTTGGGCACTGAGCGTGGGTCCACCCTGGCAATCAGCTCGCCACCTTGCAACGTAGTAGTCTCCGGGTCATCGCCAATAATCGAACCGTAGGCGTAGGCATCCGAACCCAGCTCTTCGACAATGTCGATTTGGACCGGGATGGACCCTGGGGCCTGCTTGTCTGACACCGTCACGTTCTCAGGCCTAAAGCCCAAAGTGACCTTGCCTACATCGGCCGGGGTTAACCCCGCCACAACGGCCGGGGCCAGCGGCAACTGGGCGCCGCCCACCTGGGCTGAGTCTCCAGTCACCGGGAAGGTACCAAGGTTCATGGCCGGCGAGCCAATAAAACTGGCCACGAAAACGTTACCTGGCGTGTCATACAAGGTCAGCGGCGTGCCAACCTGTTGCAGCAAACCATCTTTGAGCACCGCGATGCGGTCACCCATGGTTAGAGCCTCGGTCTGGTCATGGGTGACGTAAACCGTGGTGACGCCTAGCCGCCGCTGCAATGAGGCAATCTGGGTGCGGGTCGAGACACGTAGCTTGGCGTCGAGGTTCGACAGCGGCTCATCCATCAAAAAGACCCGCGGCTGGCGCACAATTGCCCGGCCCATGGCCACACGTTGGCGCTGGCCGCCGGATAGAGCTTTGGGCTTGCGGGCCAAATATTCGGTCAGGTCGAGAATCTTGGCGGCCTCTTCGACCCGCTGGCGGATCTCCGCCTTGGGCATACCAGCGATCTTGAGGGCAAAGCCCATATTGTCGGCCACTGTCATATGCGGGTAAAGGGCGTAATTCTGGAAGACCATGGCGATATCGCGGTCCTTTGGTTGGACGTCGGTGACATCGCGTTCGCCAATCAGAATGCGGCCGTCGTTGACTTCCTCCAGGCCAGCCAGCATACGCAACGAGGTTGATTTGCCGCAGCCCGAAGGCCCAACCAAAACCAGGAATTCGCCGTCTTCAATGTGGAGGTCGAGGTGGTCAACGGCGGGAGTCTCAGAGCCCGGATAAATCCGGGTGGCTCCATCAAAAGTTACAGTCGCCATTTACTTGTCATCCCTTCACCGGCAGGTACGTGCCGGACGATCCGTTGTGAAGGCGTCACCTACTTGGCGACACACCTGCTCAGCCGTTGAGCATTGGAGGCCATGATTCCACACCAGGACTGGTCGCAAAAGGGACCTTTTCGCTGGTACGCAGATTTGAGACGGCCGATGCCGGGCCGCGTCCCAAGCCCAAAGCCTTACGCCGGTGCGGCGCGTCCTACTGCCGTCGGTTGCGTCCCACGGGACTGGTCCGCCAGCCGCCTAGGTCACCAGCCGGCACCAACCTGGATCTTGCCGGTGAAGCCGCCGCCCTTTTTACCTGGGTAGAAGTAGAGAATACCGGTGGCGTTGTCCCGGCCTAGAACGTCGTTTATCCGGTCGCCGTTCAGGTCCGCCCCACCGATCAAGGCGTAAGCATTCCAGCCGTGGCCAACTTGACGTTTGCCTGAGAATCCGCCTTTGCCGTTGCCGGCGTAGAGGAAAAGGTAGCCATCCGGGTCAATACCGAGAATGTCGGCTTTGCCGTCACCGGTCAGGTCGCCGCCGGGAACCAATTGGAAGCCCAGCCAACCGTAACCAACTTTCGGATAGGGGGATTTGAAGCCGCCTTTGCCGTTGCCGGCGTAAAGGAAGAGATCGCCGCTGGACTTATTGACAGCCAGCAGGTCGGGGTTGCCATCGGAGGTTAGGTCACCACTGGGGATGACGTTGTAAGCCGACCAGCCATGGCCAATTTGGACCGGGTTGGTTAGGTAGCCGTTGCCGCGGCCGGCAAAGAGATACATATTGCCAGCCGCGTCCATACCGAGCAGGTCGTTGCGGCGGTCGCCATTCCAATCGCCTGGGGCGTACATGGTGACGCCTTGAAAACCAGTGCCAACTAGCAGCGGGCTGCCCAGCCGGCCGTTGCCCAAGCCGGGGAAGACCAATAGGCCGCCGTCTGAGGCCCTGACCGCCACCACGTCAGCCCGGCCGTCGCCGGTCAGGTCCGGGCTCAAGATGATCTGGCTCATAGACGGGATGTAGATGGGCGGTGGTGGCGGAGTCGGAGGGATGTCGCCCAGCTTCGCCAGGGCCGCCTGGACATTCAAGATGCCATAGCCGGTGTTGTTGTTGTGGGAGCCGTTGCCCTTGGCCGTAGCGGTCAAGACGCTGGCGACTTGGGCCGGAGTCAGGCTCGGGCTCAGACGCAGCACAATGGCGGCGGCAGTCGCCACTAACGGTGCGCTAAACGAGGTGCCGTCCTGGTAGGCCCAAGAGTTTTGCGTAAAGGTGGCAACCGAAACACCTGGGGCGGCAATGTCGACAGCCGAGTTGTAGGTTGAGAAACTAGCCACGGCACCAGCTGAATTGGTTGCCGCCACTGAAATGACTGGGGCATAGGCCGCTGGGTAAACCACAGGGTTGGCCACGCCGTTGATCGAGGTGTTGCCGTAGTTGCCGGCGCTGGCCACCACCACCACGTTCTTGGAAATGGCATAGTCAACGGCAGCCTGGAAGTTGGAGGGCATGGCCGTACCGGTGAAGCCCAACGACATGTTGATCACCCGAGCACCGCCCGTATCAACCGCGGCGTAAATCGAGTTGATAATGGCCGTGTCTGTCATCAGCTGGGTCGAAGCACTGGAAACCTTGTAGACAATGACCTTCTGATCCCAGCCGGCACTGGCCAGCAAAGTGCCGTTATTAGTGCAGCCGCCCATCAAGCCGGCAGTGGCCGTGCCGTGATAGGTGACCCCGTCGCTGCCCATGTTGGTTGGGTTGACGTTGGTGTTGTTGTCGCCGTAGTTGTAGCCGGCCACGATCTGGCCGCATTGGGCATCGGGGTGGTTCATCTGGAAGCCAGTGTCAATATCTGCGATTGGCGCCATTGACGACTGGTTGGCCACCGTCAGAGCCGGCCAGGCACCTTGGAAGTTGGCGCCGCCAGCGCCGGTGAAGTAGGCGTACTGGTTGGCTAGGGCCGGGTCATTTGGGTTCCCGGCGTACATCGGCTCGGCCGTGAAGCCATAGTCAACTGCCTCAACTAGGCCGGCATTGACCAGTTCGTCCGCGACCGCTTGCGAAGTGCCGACGTCACTGGTGGTGATTTCCATGGTGACGTCGCGCTGGCCGCCCCCGTCTAGATCGGCTTCACCCAGTCTGGGTGAATTAGTGACCTCCGCCACCTTCTGCTCGATCTGGTCCTGGCTGACTCCATCGGCCGGGATCAGGACGAGCCGTTCGCCATCAACATTGGCCTCATCGGGGTCCAAGGCAGGACCATCGGCGCTGGCGGCCGGGCTCGGGGCAGCATAGGCCAGGTTGTCGCTTTCGAGGGCAAGAGGCGCCACCACTACGGTCAGAGCGACGATAACCGCGACGTGGGCAAATCGAGTTTTGAAGCGAACCACTAGCGAGTCTCCATTTCGGTCCGGGGGCTGTCGCGTGGCATCTGAAACGTTACGTGTAGACCCTATCGAATCCAAGTGCCGAAGAGTATTCCTCCCAGGGAGAAAGCGGTTAGTACTGGAGCACCAAAAAGCCCAGGAATTGGCACATTTCGGCCGGGTCCTGGACCCTGAATTGGGCCGCAGTTGTGCCCGGACCTACTCTGATTGAGACATCGGTCGCCTCGAGGGTTCGCAGCGCTAGCTCGTCAGTGACATCGTCGCCGGCAAAAGCCACCACCGAGACGTCAAGATCGGTTCGCAGCTGGCGTAGCGCGCCGGCTTTGCCGGCCGGTACAACCGAGATCTCAACCACGTTTTTGCCAGCTAAGACGTGGCCTTGCAACTCCCGGCCCAAGTCCTCCGCCTCAGCCGAGATGCGGGCGGCGGTGCCGGCATCGGACACCAGGCGAGTGTGCAAAACGTGGGCGAACGGTTTGTGCTCTACCCAGGCGCCGGCTGGTTTGCCCGCGGTCACAACCAGTTGTTCAAGTCCTTGTTCAATCTGCTCCAGGCGCTCTTGCTGAGCGGGGCTGAGCTCCTGGGGGATCAGGCAGAGGTGCTGGTCTTTGACCTGGCCAAATTCTGCCCCATGGGAGCCGGCCAAATGAGTGCCCTCTGGTGGCAGCGCCAGTCTGGCCAGGTCATTGATGGGGCGGCCGGAAACCAGGGCCAGTTGCAGTGAGGGCACTTGGGCCAGGGCGTGAAGTGCCTTGGCGCCGGCCGGCAGAACGCGGGAGTCCTCCGGGTCGTCAACCAGTGGCGCTAGGGTGCCGTCGAAATCCAAGGCCAGCAAGGCCCGCTGGGCCCGGGTCAGGCGATCAGCCGCAGTTGACCACCAGGCCGCTGGCGTCACTGGATTTCCTGAGGTGGAAAGACCTCGGGAGCCAAGGCGTGCAAGAAGGAGCCAGCCCAAGCGTTGACGTCATTGGTCATGACGCGGCGGCGCAGGGCATGCATGCGGCGGCGTTGTTCGCGCGGCGTCATGTTGACGGCCTGGACAATGGCGGATTTCAGGCCGTTGATGTCATGTGGGTTGACCAAAACGGCTTGCTTCAGTTCCGAGGCCGCGCCGGTGAATTCCGACAAGACCAAAGCGCCGCGGCCGTCAACTCTAGTAGCGACATACTCCTTGGCCACCAGATTCATACCGTCGCGTAGGGCCGTGACCAGCATGACATCGGCCGCCAAATACATCGCCGCCATCTCTTCGAGACCCCGGTTTTGATGCAAGTAGTGGATGGCTGGTGAGGCCAGAGTGCCGAAGTCGCCTGTGATCCGGCCAACGGTGGTTTCGACTTCCTTTTTCAAACGCCTATAGGCGCTGACATTGCCGCGCGACGGGCTGGCTACTTGAACCAGGACAACCCCCGGCATGGGCAGGCGGTCTTCTCGCAGAAGCTCTTCATAGGCCTTCAAGCGGTGCGGGATGCCTTTGGTGTAGTCGAGCCTATCAACGCCAAAAAGGATGGCGTCAGGGTTGCCCAGCTCGGCCCTGATTTCTCGCGCCCTGGCCTGAACGCGCGAGCTGCGGGCCAGCGCGTCAACGGCCCCAGAGTCGATCGAAATGGGGAAGGCCATGGCTTGGACGTGCCTAAGCGCGCCGTTTTGACCGGGCACCATGATGGACTGGGAGCGAGTGGTCAATCCGGTGACGCGACGGACACAGCTTCTGAAGTTGGCCGCGTCCTGCGGCCGCTGGAAGCCCAGAATGTCGGCACCGAGCAGCCCCATCAGGATTTCGCGCCGCCAAGGTAGCTGGGCGAAGAGGGCCTCGGGCGGGAAGGGAATGTGGTTGAAGAAACCGATCCGGACATCGGGGCGGATCTCGCGAATCATGGCCGGCACCAACTGGAGCTGGTAATCATGGACCCAGACCACACCGTTGGGGGCTACTACCTCGGCTGTGGCCTCGGCAAAACGGCGGTTGACCTGCCGGTAGGCCTCATGCCACTCGCGGTGATAGGACGGCTGGGCGATGACATCGTGATAGAGCGGCCACAGCGTCGCGTTGGAGAAGCCTTCGTAGTATTCGGCGATTTCCTGTTCACTGAGCGGCACCGAGAACGATGTCACGCCGTCAACCGTGATTGGGTCGAAGACCACATCGGCCGAGCCGGGCCAGCCGACCCAGGCGCCCCGGTGGGCTTTTAGGGCCGGTTCCATGGCCGTAACTAAGCCGCCGGGCGACCGTCCGGTGGTAACAGAACCGTCGGGATTTGTGGTCACGTCAACCGGAAGCCGGTTGGCAGTCACCACCAGGTCAAACTGGCCAACATTCAATTGATGCTCCTACCGCCGGGTGGGCCGCGTCCATCGTGGCGCTACGCGCGGCTGTGACCACAGCCTCAGGGGAAGGTGTCGTCAACCGCCGCCCTCGCTGCTGGTATCTGTCACCAGCTGCTTAAGTCATGGTACTCCATCGCCTTGACTCAGCCGGTGGCACAGCCAGACTTGGTGGCCAATGGGCGCGGCCCAGTCCACCTGAGGTGGCGACGTGGCATTGTGGAAGCGGTACAGCGGCCGCCAACAGCGAGGAGCAAGTATGACCGAGCCAGCGGTCGTGATAAAAGACCTAGTGGTGGTGCGCTCCGGTCGAGTGGTGCTGCCCGGATTATCGATGGAGGTCCCAACCGGACAGATTGTCGGGTTGCTAGGACCATCAGGCGGTGGCAAGTCAACCCTGATGCGGGCCATTGTCGGTGTTCAGATCGTCAAATCCGGCCAAGTCACGGTGCTGGGCCGGCCGGCCGGAAACGCCGACTTGCGCCGCCAAGTTGGCTACATGACCCAGGAGCCGTCGGTCTACAAAGACCTGACAATCCGGGAAAACCTGAGTTACTTTGGCGCCCTGATGGGAGCTGGTGCCAAACAGGTCGAAGCCGTTATCGAGCGAGTCCGTCTGGCCAGCCACGCCCATCAGACAGTGGCCAATCTCTCCGGTGGGCAGCTATCAAGGGTCTCGCTGGCGGCCGCCTTACTAGGCCAGCCCAAATTGCTGGTGCTAGACGAACCAACAGTTGGACTGGACCCGGCCCTGCGACGCGATTTGTGGGATCTGTTTCGCCAGCTGGCGGCGGAAGGTGTGACTCAGCTGCTTTCCAGCCACGTCATGGATGAGGCCGCCCGCTGCGACCGGCTGGTCCTGCTGCGCGAAGGCCGAATTCTGGCCGACGGCACTCCAGATGGCATTTTGGCCAAAACCGGTGCGACAGATATCGAGGCAGCTTTCCTGGCCCTGGATGACGGTGCTAGGCGGGAAGGTGATCAGTTATGACCGGCCGCAGCACTCTGGCCACCACCCGCCGTGTGCTCAGCCAGCTGAAACACGACCGGCGCACTATTGCCCTAATCATTGTGGTGCCGTGTGTCATTTTGGGTCTGATCGCTTGGATGTTTCACGGTCAAACCGTGCGCGGTCCTACCGGCCCGCCTGTAATTGACCAGTTTGGGCCCATGCTGTTGGCCATTTTCCCAGCTGTCATCATGTTCCTGGTGACCTCGGTAGCGACTCAACGCGAGCGCACCAGCGGCACACTCGAACGGCTTATGACCACGCCGTTGGCCAAGG
The DNA here is from genome assembly GCA_009784895.1 of Micrococcales bacterium. Lineage (NCBI taxonomy): Bacteria > Bacillati > Actinomycetota > Actinomycetes > Micrococcales > Micrococcales bacterium. Next base: position 34,752 of record WQXJ01000005.1, read on the forward strand.
CCGATTTTGTCTTTGGTTATGCCATTGCTTTCGCCATTGCCGCAGCCGTGCAGGCCACCGTGGTGACCACTTGGGCGGTTTGGGTTTGTGGCATGAACGTCAAAGGTCATGTCTGGGAAGTCGTCGTTATCGCAGTGCTGGACGCCGTACTTGGATCGACCCTGGGCCTGGCTGCCTCATCGCTAGCTCGGACTGAATTTCAGGCAGTGCAGATGATGCCGGCCATCATCATCCCTCAACTGGTGGTTTGCGGTCTGGTAATGCCGCGCCATCAGATGCCGCAGGTGCTTCAGTGGATTTCCGATGTGGTGCCGTTCACCTACGCCATTGAGGCCACCAATAAGGTCGCTGTGGCTGGTCAGTCCCTGGTTGATGCTGGCGGAGATGTCCTGTTGGTTTTGGCCTTTGTCGCCCTGGCGCTGGGCATTGGCGTGGCCACGCTCAGGCGGCGCACACCCTAAGGACGCTTGGCGAAGCGATCGAGCAGCGTTGTGTCGCCGGAGACGATCAGCAGGTCTTGGGGTGAAATCCGGGTTTGTGAGGTGGCGTATTCGAAGTCGTGGCCAGGCGATTTGACGCCAATCACATGGACGCCATACTTCTTTTGGATCTGGGATTGGGCCAAGGTAAAGCCAATGGTCTCCTTAGGCGGATGCATTTTGACCACGGTGAAGCCGTCCTCGAATTCGATGTAGTCCAGCAACCTTCCGGAAACTAGGTGGGCGACCCGTTCGCCGGCATCGGCCTCCGGCAAAATCACCTGGTGGGCGCCAATTCGGCGCAGAATGCGGGCGTGTTCAGAGGACACCGCTTTGGCCCAAACTTGCCGTAACTCCAAGTCGACCAGATTTGAGGTGATCAAAATCGAGGTCTCCAACTGGGTGCCAACCCCAACTACGGCCACCGGGAAGTCGCGCGCGCCGAGCTGCTCAAGAGCGTCGGGGTTGGTGCAATCGGCCTGCACCATTGGCAGGCGACCGGACCAGCGCCGGATCACCTCAGGGTCCGATTCGGCCACCAGGACATCGCGGCCCAGTCGCTCGACTGTCAGGGCTAGACGTGAGCCAAAACGGCCCAGGCCAATGACCAAGACGGCGCCGTCCGTTGGCACTTGGGCCTCAGCCGGAATGGTGTTGGTGGTTTGGTCCATGGTCGTTCCTTTTCGTCGCTGGTGGGCAATAGCTGGCTTTGACTGACAGGGGCTATCCAATCATTGGGCGTTCCTCCGGCAGGCGGATCAGCCGGCGCCGGTTTGACAGCGCCACCGATGCGGCAATGGTTATGGTGCCTAGGCGGCCAGCCAACATCAAAGCGACCAATACAAGTTTGCCAATGGCGGGCAATGTGGCTGACAGTCCGGTCGAAAGACCGCAGGTGGCAAAGGCTGAGATGGCTTCGAAGATGACGTAGTCGAGCGGGCCAACGCCCAGTAGTGACAAGGCGAAGGCCGCACTGACAACGAAGAAGACGCCGGCCACTGCCACGGTGATGGCGATGCGCAGGACTGATGGGTCGATCCTGCGGCCAAAGGCTTCCATATCCCTATCGCCTCTGGACTCGGCCAGGATGGCCAGTAGCATGACCGCCAGAGTTGTCACCTTGATGCCGCCTGCGGTCGAGGCCGAACCCCCGCCAACGAACATCATGGCCTCTTGGACCAAAATGGTGGCGGGCCGTTCATGAGCCAATGTCCAGGTGGAAAAGCCGCCAGAGCGAGTGTTGATCGACGCAAAGACGGTGTTGAGCAGAGTATCGGGGGTCGATACTGAGCCCAGCGTGGCCGGGTTGGTCCATTCAGTAATGGAAATGACAACGACGCCGAAGACCAGCACAGCCAGGGAGAAGCTCAGTGTCAGTTTGGTGTGCAGGTTCCAGCGAGAGGGGTGTCTCAAGTGGCGTGTCACGTCGATGATGACGGGGAAGCCAAGTGAGCCAACTAGGACACCCAGGCCCAGCGGCACCAGCACCCACCAGTCGCCAAGATGCGGCACCAGGCCGTGTTGGGTGGGCGCCAAACCGGCGTTGTTGAACGATGAGACAGAGTAAAAGACGCCATGCCAAATCGCTTTGGGCCAAGTCTCGCCGGCTGCGGCGAAGCGTGGGATCAAGATCAGGGCAATTATGACCTCAGCCACCAGGGAGATGACGGCAACGCCCCTGACCAGCAGGCCAACCTCGCCCAGGCGGTTTGAACCCCTTTCTGAGGCGATCATTAGCCTGGAACGCAGTCCCAGGCGACGCATCGTTACCAGCGACAGGATTGAACTCAACGTCATGATGCCCAGTCCGCCAATTTGGATGCCCACCAGCATGGCTGCTTGGCCAAAGGAGGACCAGTATTCGGCTGTGTCGACTGAGGTCAGCCCGGTGACGCAGACCGAGGATGTGGCTGTGAACAGGGCGTCGATGAAATGCGCGGCGCGGCCGGATTGGGTCGAAATCGGCAGCCACAGCACCAAGGCCACCAGCAGGACCAATGAGGTGAAGGTCAATATCGCCAAGCGGGGTGGCGACATTTGCCGCAGGCGCTCTCTAAAGCTGCGTCTGGGCGCCTGGCCTTCTACTGCGTTGGCACGCATGGCTTCACACTACTCACACCAGTCACTAGAGTGTGCATCTGTAACAATGATTACTCCAACGCAGGCACCGAACGAACGGCAATCATGAAAAGAGACCGGCAACAGTTTTACACCGTGGCCGAGGTGGCTGAGACCATGAGGGTGTCCGGCATGACCATCTACCGCTTGATCCGTGCCGGTGAGCTCCGGGCCCTGCGCGTTGGCCACTCCTACCGGGTGCCGGAAGAAGCCCTCAACGAGTACTTGGATTCGACTGCCCAGTTCCTGACCAACGAACAGGCCGAGGGGGCCTAGAAGGCACCCCGAAGCTTGGCACCTAGGTTCGGCCAAGTACCGGATCGTGCAGCTGGGGCCAGCCTCCAAGCCACTGACAGTTCCCGGTTCCAAGACTCGGGTAGAATGCCTATTTGGTTTAGCTGGCCGGCCGTCTCGCCCAGGTGAGCGGCTGGCCTGGACAATTCACCACACTGAGAGGACCGCATGGGTTCGGTTATCAAGAAGCGCCGCAAGCGGATGGCCAAGAAGAAGCACCGCAAATTGCTGCGCAAGACCCGCCACCAGCGCCGCAACAAAAAGTAGCGACCGGCGTTCTGCCCATCTCAGATTCTGGCTGGCTAGGTCTGGCCTGGCTCGACGAAGCGGCACAGCTCGGCGGACACTTGATCACCTAGCCGATGGCGCATTGTGGCCACGGCCTTTGGGTTCTGGTCAACCATGACAAAGCGGCGGTCAAGTGCCCCCGCCACCGCGCCGGTGGTGCCAGAGCCGGCAAAGCAATCCAACACCCAGTCTCCAGGATTTGATGATGCCTGGATGACGCGACGCAGCACCCCTTCAGGTTTTTGGGTGGGGTAGCCGGTTTTTTCTTTGCCGGTGGGCGAAACGATGGTGTGCCACCAGACATCGGTGGGCAACTTGCCCAAGGCCGCCTTCTCCTCAGTCACCAGGCCAGGGGCCATATAGGGTTCGCGGTCAACGGCCTCGGCGTTGAAGACGTAGCTGGTTGGATCCTTGACGTAAACCAGGATGTTGTCGTGTTTGGCCGGCCAGCGGCGCTTGGTCCGCCCGCCGTAGTCGTAGGCCCAAATGATCTCGTTTAGAAACGACTGGCGGCCAAAGAGCTGATCCAGCGCCACTTTGGCGTAGTGGACCTCACGGTAGTCCAGATGCAAATAGAACGTTCCGTCAGCTGCCAGCAGACGCCAAGCCTGCTCCAGTCGCGGCCACAAGAAAGCCCAATAGTCGGCAAAAACATCGTCAAAGTGGTGGACTTGGCCGGGCACAGTGGCATAGGTGAGACCGCGAAACCCAAGGCGCTGGCCGGCATCAGACAGCTCGGTTTTGACACTCTGACGTCGCTGGACCCGGCCGGTGTTAAACGGCGGGTCGATGTAGATCAGACCAAAAGCCGCGTCCGGCAACCGTTCTAACACCGGCAGGTTGTCTGCCTGGATGACCAAGTTGGGACCGTCGGGCCGCCAGGCCGCGGCCGCCTTCAAAGCTGAGGCATTGCGGGTCATGGCCTGGGGCCTTACCGGCCGGACCACAACCGACCCAGCCGGCGCCAGATTTGCCGCGTGACCAGCCAGAAGGCCCAAACCGTGCCCATCGAATAGACAGTTCGAACTGAGCGGCGCACGGCTCGGCGCCTGGCCCTGAACTCCCGCACCGGCCAGGCTGAGCGGGCGCAATAGCGCCTCAAACGCCGGTCGGGGTTGATACCGCAGGGGCTGCCCACCAGCGACAGCATTGGAATGTCATTGGCTGAATCGCCGTAGGCGAAGCTGGCCGCCAGGTCCAGCCCGCGCTCGGCGGCCAGTTCTTCAACGGCCGTGGCCTTGGCCGGACCGTGCAGCAGGCCACCGACCAGGCGACCGGTGTAGCGGCCGTCGATCCGCTCACCAATTGTGCCGCGAGCGCCGGTGGCGCCGATCCTGTCGGCAATGGTCTCAACTACTTCTGCCGGGCTGGCCGAGATCAGCCAGACCTCGTGGCCCAAGGCCAAATGCTTATCGATCAGGTCTTTGGCGCCGGGGAAAATCCGGGCAGAAAGGACCTCATCCCAGACATGCTCGGCGACTGATTCCATTACGGTCACCGGTTTGCCCGCAATCGCCTCCAGTGACTTGGTTTTGGTGGCTTCAACCCCGGCTTCAGACTCGCCAAATAGGACGTAGCGCAGGTTGATGCGGAAAAACCGGGCGACGTCCCTCAGCGAAATGACGCCGCGCTGTTTCAGGGCCACGCCCAGGTGGAACAGGCTGGCGCCGCGCAGGACGGTGTTATCGACATCAAAAAAGGCGGCCACCTGCTGGCCGTGGCCGGCCGGGGTGGGTAATTGCGCCTGTGACATCGTCCCCCAGTATGGCTTACGCCCGGCGCCAAAGGCGAACGCCAGGGTGGTATTTGACCGATGCCGGGGCTTACTTGACACTGGGCCTATGGCATCTGGCGACCTCACCATCATTCATCTGCTTCGTCACGGCGAGGTCGACAACCCCACCGGAGTGCTCTATGAGCGGCTGCCCGGTTTCAACCTTTCCAACAACGGCCGGGCCATGGCTGAGCTGGCGGCCGCCCACCTGGCCAAACCCGGCGGCCGCACCATCACCCAGTTGTATGTCAGTCCCTTGGACCGGGCCCAGCAGACTGCCCAGCCAGTCGCTCAGGCCCTGGGCCTAGAAATCCAAACCGAACCGGATGTAATTGAGGCCCAAAGCGATTTCGTTGGCACAGTAGTTGACCTGCCGCATCTGATCCGGCCAAAAGCCCTGATCAAGCTGCGCAATCCGCGCCGGCCAAGTTGGGGCGAGCCGTTCGAGCAAATCGCCGCCAGAATGCTGGGCGCGATTGGCCGGGCTCGTCAGGCCGCACAGGGCCAGGCGGCCGTAATTGTGTCCCACCAATCCCCGATCTGGCGGGCCCGGCTCAAAGCCGAAGGCCGGCCGGTTTGGCCCATGCCGCGGGGACGGGCCTGCTCCTTGGCCTCGGTCACTTCATTGACCTACGAAGCAGACAAACTAGTTGAGGTTGGCTACGCCGAACCGGCGGCCCAGCTGCTGCCTGAAAAGCTGCGTTAGGGCTGATAGGTCAGCCGCAGGAGACCTGGGCCAAGCGGCTGTAGGCCTGACCTCTACTTGTCGCCCTGGCCCGATCCGCCCTGGCCGCCATTAGGTTTGCGGTTCTTGCGCTGCTGCTCGGCGATGCGACGGAGGAACTCGGGGTCGTCATCGGGCGCCAAGGGAGCGGCCGGCCGGCGCGGTCTGGGGCGGCGAGGCTTGGCAATCTTGGCCACCAGCAGCCAGGCAATAGCGCCAACGTACGGTGTCAGCAGCACAATCATGGCGATCCAGGCCAACTTAGGCACGGATGTACGTTCAACCTCGTCGTCTTGCACGCAGTCGATCAGCGCGTACAGCAGCAAAGCCGCCGGCAAGACAAAGACAAAAACGATCCGGACCACGCTGCTAGCCTATCGGCTGCGGCCGCGGCGGGTTATGTGCCAGTCCCCTGCCAGTTGGGTCAGGCCGGCCAGAGACCCAGATTGGCTAGGGCCAAGCCCAAAATGAAGGCGTAGGCCAACTGGACCACGCCGGTACCTTTGAGCACGGTGACAAGTTCTTCTCCGGTGGCGTCGTTGTAAACCGCGCCGGCCAACCGGGCCGTGGGCACAGCCATTACCAGGGTGGCCAGGACGTGCCAGCGACCCACCGCCATCACCACTACTAGGGCCATGGCCAGCCACATCTCCAGCTGGTAAACCAACCGAGCCCGTTCGTCACCCAATTTGACTGCCAGAGTGCGCTTACCGGCGGCCGCGTCAAGATCCAGGTCGCGCAGGTTGTTGGCCATCAAAATGGCGCAGGCCAACAGGCCCATGGCCACTGCCGCCACGATGCCACGCCAGGTCAACATCGAAAACTGGACGTACAAAGTGCCAAGCGTGGCGACCAAACCAAAGAAGATAAAGACCATGACATCGCCCAGGCCGGCGTAGCCGTAGGGACGTGGGCCGCCGGTATACAGCCAGGCCGCCACCACGCAGGCACCGCCAACTGCGGCCAGCCACCACAGCCCGGTCAAGTAGCACAGGTAGATACCAGCCAACCCGGCCACGGCGAAGCTAAGCCAGGCCGCCGCCTTGACCGTCCCAGCCTTGGCCGCGCCGGAGCCCACCAACCGCCTAGGTCCGTCTCGTTCCTGGTCGGTGCCACGCACGCCGTCCGAATAGTCGTTGGCATAATTGGCGCCAACCTGCACGGCTACGCCCACTAGCAAAGCCAGTCCGGCCAGGGCCCAATTGGGTGTCCCGATCTGCCAGGCGGCCCCCACCCCAACCACAACCGGGCTGATGGCTGCCGGCAGAGTTCGCGGGCGCGCGCCTTCAACCCAGTCCTTCAGATTTGCCACGCAGGCTACCCTAACCGTTCCAGGCCACCGGCGTCCTGCAACTGCTGGGCCAGGCCGGCGGCCGCTAGCCGGTCGGGTTTGCCAGCGGCGTTCAGCGGCACCCCTTGCACGATGCCGAGTCCTCGCGGCGCCCAGACCGCCTGACCTTGGGTTTTGGTCCAGTGGCGGAGGGTTTGAAGGCTGAGTGGGGCACTTGGCACGACCAAGGCAACTACGGCCTGGCCCCAGTGTTGGTCTGCCACTGCGGTGACAACCACTTGGGTCACATCTGGGTGGTTGGCCAGGACCTGCTCTAGTAGTTCCGGGGCCAGTTTGTAGCCGCCGGTTTGGATGACGTGGTCGGCCCGGCCCAGGACTTCGATCCGGCCGGTCTGGTCGATTCGGCCCAAATCTGAGGTCAAAAACCAGCGCTGGCCGTCCTGGTCGACCCTGAAACCATCTGAGGCCCTGAGCTTTGCGCCGGACCCGACGTAACCCAAGGCCAGCATGGGCCCAGTGACCTTGAGGATGCCGTCAGCTGACGGGCCGTCGCTTTGCCCGGCCAGGCCAACCCGGGCGCCGGCAATGGCAAAGCCGTCGTAGACAATGCCGCCGCATGTCTCGGCCATGCCGTAAGTCTGGATCAGGCGCAGTCCGTAGGTCCGGGCTCGGGCGGCCAGACGCTGCGGGGTCTGGGCGCCGCCCACCAAAACAGCGGTGAAACCAGCCAGAGCCTCGACGGCGGCCGGAGATTCCAGCAACCGGTTGAGCTGGGTTGGCACCAAGGAGACATAGCGCCGGCCGGAACCCATAGCATCGGTCGCCTCGACAAAGCTTTGGGCGCCAAATGAGCCGGCCAAGGCGGTCGGAGCCCGTCCGGCCAGGACGGCCCGGGCCACCACATTCAGGCCTGCAATCTGACTGGTGGGCAGGGCCAGCAGCCACTGACCAGGGCCACCGACGGCCTCAGCGCTAGCCTGGGCGCTGGCCCGCACGGCAGCGGCGGTCAGGGCCACCAATTTTGGTTGGCCGGTCGAGCCCGATGACTCGACCATGACACCGGCACCGGCAGGCCAAGCCAGATCAGCTGGCCAGCGCGGGGGCACCACGGCCAGGGGGCCGGGATGGTCAGGATCCAGCACCTGCTCTAGGGCTCGTACCAGGTCATCGAGATCGCCCGGCCGAACCACCGAGGTATCTCCCTGGCGGCCGGAGGGATCCGGCCCAGGCCCGACTGACAGATTTGAGGCCACAGGCCAAACCTAGCCCAAGCCTTCTGGCCCAACGCTGCCAGCGACGAACTGGCGCCGCGCCGGACCTGGGGCGGGACCTGCCGCTGGCGGCGTACTAGCGTTGACGTGCCCCGGTTGCGCGGCCGGCCGGCCGGCTGGTCACATAACTCAGTGAAGGGTCACACCAAATCAATGATTGCGCGTCTTCCCCTCAGAGCTGTATCCGGGGTTGCCATCGCTGTCTTGGCCGTAGGTACGTTGGTTGCGGGCTGCGGCAAGAAACCGGTCGATCCGGTACCGGCCAAGCCCAGAGTGGCGCCAACGATGCCGGCCCCGGCGCCCGAACCGGTCAGGGAGCTGCTTTGGCCACTGACCGCCATACCCGGGCCAATTGTCGAACGGCCGGCCCTGGCCGTCAAAATCGAGAACTCGCCGCAGGCCAGGCCGCAAGCCGGGCTGAACCAGGCCGATGTGGTCTGGGAGGAGGTTGTCGAAGGCGGCATCAGCCGGTTTGTGGCGGTTTTCCACTCCCAGCTGCCTGAGTCAGTCGGACCAATTCGATCAGTCAGACCAATGGACGGCCCTATCGCCGGGCCAACTGGCGGCCTGTTGGTCTTTTCCGGCGGCCAGAGCCGTTTCATTTCAATCGCCACCGAGGCCGGTCTCCAGGTCTTGGGGCATGATCAAGGCGCGGACGGTTTTTTCCGTGATCCGGGCCGGCGCGGTGAGCATTCGCTAATGGGCCGCCCGGACGAGTTTCTAGCCCAGGCCAACGCAGAACACCAGGCCCCGCCGGAACCGGAGTTCCAATTTGCCCCAAGCGCTGAAGAGGCTACTGCCGTGGTGGTTGGCAGCGCCGGGATGACAGTTGATATCAGGCTGTCTGGCTGGTCAAATCCGGGTTGGGATTGGGATGAGGCCCTAGGGGCTTGGCTGCGGCGGGAAGGCTCGGACCAAGCCACAGTTGAAGGTGGCCAGCAGATTATGACCACCAACCTGGTTGCACTCAAGGTTGAGGTTCGAATGGCCGGTGGCACCGACGCGGCCGGCAGCCAAATCCCCGAATCGATTATGGTTGGCTCCGGCCTGGCCTTGGTCGCCTGCGAAGGCAAGACTATGGACGCGACCTGGTCGAAGGAATCGGTCACGGCGCCGGTTGTGCTGACCAGCCCTGACGGCCAGCCGATCCTGCTGTCACCGGGTAACACCTGGGTCGAACTGGTGCCGGTGGGAGATGGCTCTTGGACCGTCAGCTAGCCGGTCGCAACAAGCCCCTTTGGCCGGCCGATCCTGCTGTCACCGGGTAACACCCAAGCCGAGCTGATGCCGGTGGTCGGCCGCGCCCGGGCTAGAGGATCTGCTTTCTGAACGGCTCCCATTGAGGCGGCCGGTGCTGCAAGAAGGCGTCACGTCCCTCGCGCCCCTCAGCTGTGCCGTAGGCCAATCGAGTTGCCTCCGCGGCGAACATTTGTTGGCCGGCCAGGCCGTCGTCTTCGAGGTTGAAGGCGAATTTGAGCAGCCTGATGGCCTGCGGCGACTGCCCGGCGATCAATCGCGCCCAGCCAATGGCGGTCGGCTCGACCTCGTCGTGGTCCACCGCCCGGTTGATCGCGCCCCAGGCCTCGGCCTGTTCGGCCGTGTAGGTCTGGGCCAGGAAGAAGATTTCCCGCGCTCGCTTTTGCCCTACCTGGCGAGCCAGCAGAGCGGCGCCGTAGCCGGCGTCAAAGCTGCCCACGGTGGCATCGGTTTGTTTGAACCGCCCATGTTGGCGGCAGGCCAAGGTCAAATCCGCCACTACCGCCAGCGAGTGACCGCCGCCGGCCGCCCAGCCGTCGACCACGGCGATTACGACCTTGGCCATAGTCCTGATCAGATGCTGGGCTTCGAGCACATGCAATCGGCCCGATGCCGCCTGCCGGGCTTGGCCAGACCTTTCACCTGGGAGCGGGTTTGGACTGGAGTCGCTGGTTGGCGGTTCTGCGCCGCCACTGGGCGGTTGTGGCTCGGCGCCGGCCGCGCCAATGCTGCCCGGTTGATCCGTAACTGGGTCGGTTCTGGCGTACTCGTAGCCACTGGTACCTCTGAAGCGCTGGTCGCCACCTGAGCAAAAGGCGTAACCCCCGTCTTTGGGGCTGGGCCCATTGCCAGCCAGGAGAACAGCCACCACATCTGGCACCTCAGCGGCGTGACGCAGTGTGGCGATGAGTTCATCAACGGTGTGGGGACTGAAAGCATTGCGGACCTCAGGCCGGTTGAAGGCAATGCGTAGCCAAGGGGCAGGTTGGCCATCTTCCCAGCCTCGGTGGTACGTCAGGTCGGTCAGATCCTCAAAGCCATCGACGCTACGCCAGGCGCTTGGGTCAAAGCCGTCGGAAACAGTGCCGGTCATGGGCCACAAGGCTAGCGCCGCGCCCCTTGCCCCGCGACTGCGAGCTCTGTCTGGCCCCCAACTCGCGAGTCCGAGCTTTGTCAGCAACTCTTGCTCGCGTGGTTGAGCCATGGCATGAAAAGGTCGGGGCGAAGCCAGGCTCGTTGTCTCGCGCCGTGTTTTGGGGCGATGCTGGGCATCGCCAAAAACACATGCCCGGAGCCAATCCCAGACAACAACCCAGGCCTCGCCCCTAGCCCCGCGACTGCGAGCCTTGACAGCACCTCTTGCTCGCGGGGTTGAGCCTTGGCATCACCATGCCCCTTGGCTGCTCGGCCGGATCTCCGGTGGCTGGGCTGCCTCGCTTTGCCTAGAGTGGATGGCTATGACGCCCGTCACCTTCGACTTGCCGCTGCGTACGCGCTTTCGTGGTTTGACCCGGCGCTACGGCATGGTTTGGCACGGCGAGGTTGGCTGGGCCGAATTCTCTCCCTTTGAGGAATACAACACGGACCAATGCCGGCCGTGGCTAATGGCCGCATTGGAGGCGGCGCACCAGCCCGCGCCGCCACCGCTGAGACGCCACGTCCCGGTCAACATCACTGTCCCGGCTGTTGGCCCAGAACAGGCTGCCGCGATAGTGGCCAGTTCGGGTGGTTGCCAAACGGCCAAAGTCAAGGTGGCCGAGCCAGGGCAAAGCATCGAGCAGGATGTCAATCGGTTGGCGGCGGTCCGCCAGGCGCTCGGCCCGTCCGGCAATATTAGGGTCGATGCCAACGGCGCCTGGACCACCGAGCAGGCCATTGACTACCTCAGCCGGCTCGACCGGGCGGCCGGCGGCCTGCAATACGCCGAACAACCCTGCGCCGGCGTCGAGGAACTGGCGACGGTGCGCCGCCGCACCAAAGTGCCGATCGCCGCTGACGAATCGATCCGCCAGGCAACCGATCCCTATTTGGTGGCTCGGCTCGAAGCCGCCGATGTGGTTGTGCTTAAAGTCCAGCCACTGGGCGGGGTGCGAAGCTGCTTGGATTTGGCCGCCGCCATTGGCCTGCCGGTGGTGGTGTCCTCGGCCGTTGAAACGGTGGTTGGGATAGCCCAAGGCCTGGCCCTGGCCGCCGCCCTGCCCAAGGCAGAGCTAGCCTGCGGCCTGGCCACCGGCCAACTCCTGGCCCAAGACCTGGCTAGGGACCTATTTCCAGTGGTCAATGGCCAGATCGAAGTGGCGCCGGCCCGGGTCGAACCGGACCTACTCAGACAGTCCCAAGCCGATCCGGCGACCAACCAACGCTGGCAGCGCAGGCTGGCCAAGGTCACGGCCCTCCCCGATCAAGGTCAAAGGCCATGAGCCGGTCAATAGTCCAGGCCCGGGCCCTGGTTGATGGTCTGATCCAAGGCGGCGTGCGCTGGCTGGTGATCTCGCCGGGCTCACGCAGCGCCCCTCTGGTCTATGCCGCCGCCCAGGCCGAGGCGGCCGGCCGCCTCGAGTGCTTGGTGCGAATCGACGAACGCGTTGCCGGTTTCGTCGCCATCGGGTTGACCTGGGCAAATGCCGGCACAGTGGCTCTTGTCTGCACCAGTGGCACGGCCGCGGCCAACTACCACCCGGCCGTCCTTGAGGCCTCGCATTCGGCCCTGCCTTTGGTGGTGCTGACGGCAGACAGGCCCCCAGAACTCCAGGGCGTGGGCGCCAACCAGACCACCGACCAGGTTGGCCTCTACGCCGGCGCCGTCCGGGCCAGTTTCGATCCCCAGATCGAGCAAGGTGCCAAAGCCTGGCGTGCGGCTGGTCGCCAGGCCGCCTTGGCTGCCCTGGGGCTGCGCTCGGCCTGGCCCGGACCGGTCCATATCAACACCCAGTTCCGCGAACCGCTGGTACCGGAAACCGACTGGTACCAAGGTTCGGCCTGGCCTGAGGAGGCCGATGCCGGAGCTCAGGTTTGCGGCCAAAGCTCCAGCTGGCGTGGTCAAGGCGGGCAGCTGGAAGCCCTCGAGCTGGCGCGGGGCCCAAACACTTTGGTAGTGGCCGGTGCTGGCGCCGGCCCGGCCGCCCGAACCTTGGCCGAACAGGCCGGCTGGCCGTTACTGGCCGAGCCTGAATCCGGATCTTGGGGTGGGCCAATGGCTATCACCGCTGGTCGTTTGCTGGTTGGCCAGCCGCCCGGCCTTGACATCTGGCTAGGACAGGAAATCGAGCGCCTAGTGATCTACGGGCGGCCGGTTTTGACCAGGCCAATCACGGCCATCGCAACGGGCGGCCGCCTTGAAGTAATTGGCGTGCATTCAGGTGGCGGGCCGTGGTTTGACCAGGGCCGGGCCGCCCAGCTGCTGGCCGGTTCAATCGAAGTACCCGGCGAGGCAACTGCGGGGGAAAATGCCTGGCTGAAGTCATGGCGGGCCGCCGGCCTAAGGGCATGGGCGGCCGTTGAACAACACTTGGCGGCCAAACCGCTCAGCGGACCGCTGGTGGCTGCGGCCGTGACCCGAGCATTGTCGACCGATCCCTTGGTGGTGAGCTCGTCCAGTGCCGTCCGTGACCTGGATTTGACGCCCCCAACTGGTGGCTCCATCTATGCCTTGCGCGGGTTAGCCGGCATCGACGGGACGGTCTCGGCCGCCACCGGCCTGGCCTTGGGGCTGGGCCGTCCGGTGACGGCGCTGCTAGGGGATTTGGCGCTATTGCATGACTGTGGCGGCCTGGCCGTCGGTTCGCTGGAGCGTGTGGCCGACCTGCGGCTGGTGGTGCTCAACGACCAGGGCGGATCGATTTTCGAGGCTCTCGAGGTGGGCCGGGAAGGCCTGCGCCCGGTTTTCGAACGGTATTTCGCCACGCCGCAAAACCTCGACCTGACCGCCTTGGCCACCAGTTTTGGTGCCGACCACCACCTGGCCGGGAGTTTGCCTGAACTAGAAGTCTTGCTAGCCGGGACCTGGTCAGGTCGCCAAATCATTGAGCTTCGGCTGGAGCGGTCGATTCGACATGATCTTGAAAAGCGCCTGCGCCAGGCGGCGGCGAGGGCCTTGGCCAATGAAAAGTAGACTGTTTCCAGCATTGGCCCTGAAATGAGGCGGGTTTGGCAAATCCAGTGCGGTTCCATCCGAAGCGCAAGGCCGGCCTCGAAAGGACACCTAGAGCATGACTGATTCCGACGCATCGGGCCCGCCTCCCGCTCCTCGAGTGCCAAGCCCCAGGTTGGGTATTGGCCAGCCTGGGAGCTATGAGCCTGCCCCCGGGGGACCGGACACCGGAGAGCTGGTTGAAGATACCTTCCCGGCAGCGCCGCCGGTCCAAGATGGTCGCGTTCGGTCAGATCAACCTGATGCAAAGACCATGTCCAGAAGGTCTCAAGCGGCCACCCAACCGGGCTCGGAGCGGCCGGTGCCACCAGCCGGGCCCCAGGTCCGCAGCTCAAGTCAGCCTCAGCCTTTCCAGCGGCTACGGTTTTCCCGGCCCGACCAGCCAAACCAGAGCCATCCGGCGACCCAACCAACCCAAGGGGCCAAGGCTCCTGCGTTGGTTCAGCCGGTCGAGGCCGCGCCGCCGGCTCGTTCAGGCCAGCCCGGCCGACCAGGCGAATCCACACCAGCGGCTCAGCCGAGCCAGCCAGCGCCTCAGCTGAGCCAGCCAGCGCCCCCCACACCAGCGGCTCCACCACCCGGGCCGGCCCAGCCCGCGGCGCCAACCCTGCCACCCCGACCGGTTCCGCCGGCTGTGAACTTCTCAGCACCGACTGGGCCATCTGTCACAAGCACCAACCCGCCGTGGCCTGCTGGGACATGGCAAGGGCCGGCATCGGCCGGCGAAGCACCTACACCACCACCTGGCCGCCAGGTTCCGGCCCGGCACTCCCTAGGCCCGGGCGGCGGCGCCCGCGCCGGACAAGGCCCGCCTGCCGGCTGGGTCGTGCCGCCACTGCCGCCCCAGCCCAGGCCTGCCCGGCCCATGGCTCCGCCGCCGCCCCACCCGCCTGGTCCGCCGGCCCAGGCCGGGACCACCACCCAACCACCTAAGGCTGGCGCCTCACTGTCGACAGTCTGGGTAATTGCCCTGGTCTGTGCGCTTTTTGTGGGGGTCTGTTCAGCTGGCACAACCTGGTGGCTGGCCCGGTCCAACCCCTCGACAGCCGGGCAAACCAGTGACGGCAGCGACACGCTAAAGGGGCTGACCAGCGGCCAGAACACCCCGGAGGTGCCGAAAACCGATGGCGGCAACGGCCCGGACTGGGTCACAATTGCGGCCAAAGTCCAGCCCACGGTGGTGGCAATCCAAACAGAGGTTGATTCCGGCTACGGCGCCCAGGGCTCCGGGGTCATCATCAATTCGCAAAAGGGCTATATCGTCACCAACAACCATGTCGTGGCCGGAGCCCAAAGAATCCAGGCGGTCTTGGTCGACGGCCGGATCTTCGCTGCCACCGCCCTGGGCACGGACCCGACCACTGACCTGGCCGTGCTCCAACTGGATAACGTGCCGGACGACCTGGCTGAGGCCACATTGGGCGATTCCGATGCCCTGGTAGTGGGGCAAAGCGTCTTGGCGGTGGGCAACCCATTGGGTCTTGATAACACCGTCACCCAAGGCATTGTCTCCGCCCTCAACCGGCCGGTCACAACCGAACAAGCTGGTGGCGCAGCCCAAGGTGAGTTGGTCGTGACCAACGCCGTCCAGGTTGATGCCGCCATTAACCCGGGTAACTCAGGCGGGCCGCTGTTCGACGCCGACGGCCAGGTCATCGGCATCAACTCGTCAATTGCCACGATGGGTGGCAACGGCGACCAGACCGGCTCAATTGGCCTGGCCTTTGCCATCCCGGTCAACCTGGTTAAGGTGATCGCGCCGCAGCTGATCGAATCTGGTGCGGCCATCCACCCTCTGCTTGGAGTTGAGTCGACCGACGCAGTGGTCGAAGTTGCCGGCCAACACCGAGCCGGCGCTGCCATTGCCAAGGTCCAAAGCGGATCGCCGGCAGCGGCCTCCGGGATCCAGGCTGGCGACGTTATCTATGCCGTTGACGGCCGGCCAGTCAACGGATCCTTGGCGCTGACCGCCACGATTAGGTCAAGGAGTCCCGGCTCCGATGTCACCATTTCGCTTGTCCGCGACGGCCAACCGCTTGACATCACCGCCACACTTTCAGCCAAAGACGGCTAGGAGCTATCAAGCGCCTGGCGCATGGGTTGAAGCTTGGCTTCGGTCTCAGCCAGTTCCTCTAGAGGAATCGAGCCGGCCACAATACCGCCGCCAGCCCAGAGTTTGACCTGGTCGCGCTGGGCGGAAAACTGGCCGCAGCGCAAGGCAATACACCATTCCCCGTCGCCATTGGCACCCATCCAGCCAACTGGGCCGGCGTAGCGTCCACGATCTGCGCCTTCGAGCCGCTTGATCAGGGCAGCTGCCGCCGGCGCTGGGGTGCCGCAAACTGCGGCCGTCGGATGAAGCACGCCGGCCAACTCGACCGACCAAGGAGCATCGAGTCCGTGACGGCCGGTCAGGTCACCGACCACGTCCGTGGCCAAATGCATGACGTTGGGTAGGTGCAGCACAGAAGGGGAATCAGGCCAACTGAGCGCTTCGACGTAGGGTTCGAGGGCCTCAATCACTGAGGCGACCGCGAAATCGTGTTCTTCGAGGTCCTTTGACGAACGGGCCAAGGCTGCGGCGCGGGCCAGATCAGCTGTGTCATCACCGGTACGCCGGATTGTGCCAGCCAGGACCCGGCTGGTGATCAGACCGCCCCGGGAGCGCACTAGTAGTTCGGGCGTGGCGCCAACGTGGCCGTCAACGCTGAAGGTCCAACAGTCCGGATAGCTCCGGGCCAGGTTGTCAATCACCGACTTGATGTCAAGCGGCCGGTTGGCGCTGAGCACCACTTGGCGGGCCAACACCACTTTCTCAACCTCGCCCCGGCCAATCGCGGCCAGGCCTTGGTCCACCACGGCGGGCCAATTGGCACCCGCCACCGGACCTGGGCTTTCAGTCACCAGCGGCCAGTTGGCCGATGCCGGTGCCTTGCCTTCGCCTGGAAAGCTCTTCCAGGCCTGGTCCCCGGAGGAGGGCTCCTGGTCGCCTTGAGGTTGCCAGGCGGACGGCTGCGCCGTGGCCGTTGCAGCCGGATCTGACCGCAGCGCAGAGGCTTGGAGCAGCCAACGCTGGCCGTCTTGTTGAATGATGAGGTTTTGCGGCACCACCAGGGTAGAGGGCGTGTCGGAGTCATCGGCGAAGCCAAAGGTGCCAAAGCAGACCGGCCCCAAGGTGATGCCTCGCTGGCGATCTGGGGTTTCGCCATCGGCCAGGGAATTGGCCAAAACCTGGCGCCACCAGGCCTGGGCCTTGGTAAACCGGTCCGGGCCATAGAAATCAGCCCTGGCCGCCACGCCCCAACCGATCAGACCCTCCTGGCGGCGCCACCAGACCAAAGGCTCGCCAATTGCGGTCGAAGCGGTCAAGGGTGGGTTGGAGTCAACTTGGCGCAGGTGGAAACGCAGAGAGACAGCCATGGCCCACCAAGCTTAGGCCACGCCAGGGCGGCCACAGTCGAAGAGGTGGTTTGGCCTGTCCCAGGTTCGTCTGGGCGAGAACGATTTCCGGTTTCGACGACTGGGTGTTTTTTCGGTTTTGTGGAGTCTTGGGGCCTTTGTGGTGTAGAAATCAGGGCTGTGACTACTCCCGCCCTTGACAAGCAGCCCCTGGTCGTCGCTGCCATGTTTGATCAGGTCGCCAAGCACTATGACTTGGCTGACTCCGTTTTGACCTTTGGCTTAGAAAGGTATTGGCGCCGGGCCGTTTGCCGCTCCCTCAAACCGGGCTTGGCGCGGTCAGTTTTGGACTTGGCGGCCGGCACCGGCACCTCCTCCCTGGCCCTGGCCGATACCGCCTCAAGGGTGGTGGCCTGCGATTTCTCCCAGGGCATGGTGCGCCAAGGCCAGCGCCGGATTGGACACCCCGGTGTGGCCTTTGTTGGCGGAGACGCTACCTGTCTGCCTTTCGCGCCTGGGGTTTTTGACGCCGTCACGATCTCCTTTGGATTGCGCAACGTGGTCGACGTGCCCACGGCCTTGGCCGAAATGCGCCGCGTAGCTGCCCCAGGCGGCCAGCTTCTTGTGCTCGAGTTCTCGAAACCCAAGGCCAGATGGCTGCGTTTGGTCTACCGGATCTACCTGCACCACATCCTGCCGCTGCTGGCTCGTCTGGTCACATCCAACCCGGCCGCCTACAGCTATCTGGTCGATTCGATTGATAGCTGGTACAGCCAATCCGAGCTGACCAAGGAGATAGAACAAGCCGGCTGGCAAAACGTGCAACACCGCGACCTGACCGGCGGTGTTGTGGCACTTCACACCGCCTTTGCCCCAACCACCTAATAAAGTAGCTATCTCATGTCAAAAATAGACCGGCCTGGACCCAAAATGGTACCCAAATCGATGGGTAAACCCACTGGTCAAGAACGAGTTTGGCCCCAGGCCAGTTAGGATTGCCAACTTTGCGATCAAGCGGCCCAAGGTTCTGTAGAATCGCCTACGTCTGGTCAACATATCCCATGAGAGGCGTCGAGGTTGGTTGCTAAATCTGCCGAAGACGCCGAGGTCTTGATTGTCGGCGCTGGGCCGGCCGGTTCAACGGCCGCAGCCCATTTGGCTAATGCCGGTGTCAATGCCTTGGTTCTTGAAAAGGCCAGTTTCCCCAGGCAAAAAGCATGTGGCGACGGTCTGACGCCGCGCGCCGTCAAGGAGCTGGCCACATTGGGCATCTCCACCAAGCCAGAACTGGGCTGGGTTCGCAACCGCGGGCTGATGGTCTTTGGCGGCGGCCATACCCTAGAACTACCCTGGCCAACGATTGACTCCTTCCCCAACTACGGTCTGTCAATGGCTCGGGAACGATTCGACCAGCTCCTAATTGACCACGCCCTGGCCAGGGGCGCCACCTTCCGCCAAAACACCACCGTGACCGACGCGGTCCGCCACCCTGGTACCGGCCGTGTCACAGGTGTCAAAGCCCGCACCGAAAACGGCGAGCGCACCTTCAAGGCCCGCTATGTGGTTGACGCTGGCGGCGTGGCCGGGCGAGTGGCCAATGCCGCCGGGCGCAACACCAACCCGTCCAAGCCAATGGGCCTGGGTATCCGGGCCCGGGTCAAGTTGTCCCAGGCCCCCAGCCCGGATCGGCTTGAGTGGCTCGAATCGCACCTAGAGCTGTGGGAGGGCGAAGGCAAGAACCGCCGGCTAATGCCCGGCTATGGTTGGGTATTCCCCGAGGCCGGCAACATTATCAACGTTGGCGTGGGAGCGGTTGCTTCTAACGCCAACCGCCGGCAGGGCTCGCAGCGCGAGTTGTTGGACCGCTGGCTACCAGAGGTCAAAGAACGTTGGGGCTTTGGCGAGAACGACGTGGTTGACCCCCCTCGCGGCGCCGCCCTACCGATGGCTTTCTCCCGCCAGCCGCTCTACAACGGCGGGCTGTTGCTGCTGGGAGACGCCGCCGGTTTGGTTTCGCCTTTCGACGGCGAGGGCGTCTCATACGCTATGCAATCAGCCAGGTTGGCGGCTGATGCCATGATCCAAGCGCTGCGCCGGCCCACCCCGGACAGCGCCGAAAGGGCAATGCGGGATTATCCCGCTCGCCTTAAAGCCGATCTAGGAGGATACTTCTCTCTGGGTCGGGTATTTGTATTCCTGATCGAACACCCAAGGGTGATGCACTGGTGCACCACCTACGGACTGCCCCGGCCAACGCTTATGCGCTTGGTCATGAAGTTGTTGAGCGACCTGTACGAGCCTCGCGGTGGTGATTGGATGGACCGTCTAATCGCAACCGCCGCACGGTTGGCACCGGCGCCATGAGGCTTGGTTTCGAGACCACATGACTGGAGGAGAAAATGTCTAATCCATATGTGCCCATCCTGGTGTTGGGGGTCTTTGCGGCCCTCTTAGCCATTGGTGGGCTTGGGGCCAGCTGGGTCCTGGGTCCCCATCGCTACAACCGGGCCAAGATGGACGAATACGAATGCGGTATCGAACCGAGCCCACACCCCCAGTCCGGTGGCCGCTTTCCTGTGCGCTTCTACCTGGTGGCGATGAGCTTCATCATCTTTGACATTGAAGTGGTCTTCCTATACCCATGGGCGGCCAACTTCAGGCAACTTGGTCCGTGGTCGGCCATCGCCATGATGGCGTTCTTGGCCCTGATCACCGTGCCGTTCGTCTATGAGTGGCGGCGCGGCGGACTCGATTGGGACTGACTTAGGGAGGAAACGTGGCAGACGGTATAGAGAGCAAACTGCCTCAAGGTATTGCGCTGACATCCGTTGAGCGGCTGATTGGCCTGCTCAGGGCCGGTTCGACCTGGCCCGTAACTATGGGCTTGGCCTGCTGTTCGATTGAGATGATGGCGGCCGGCACCGGGCGCTTCGACATCTCCCGCTTCGGCATGGAGGTCTTCAGGGCTTCGCCCCGCCAGGCCGATCTGATGCTGATCAACGGTCGCATGTCGCACAAGATGGCACCGGTGGTGCGCCAGGTCTACGACCAAATGGCGGACCCGAAATGGGCCATCTCGATGGGCTCATGCGCCAGTTCGGGCGGCGTCTTCAACAACTACTCAATTGTCCAGGGCGTGGATCACGTCATCCCGGTCGATGTTTACA
The DNA here is from genome assembly GCA_009784895.1 of Micrococcales bacterium. Lineage (NCBI taxonomy): Bacteria > Bacillati > Actinomycetota > Actinomycetes > Micrococcales > Micrococcales bacterium. The sequence goes on from WQXJ01000005.1 coordinate 54,964, forward strand.
TCCCCGGATGCCCGCCGCGCCCGGAGATGTTGATCCACGCCATCTTGGAACTGCATGAACAGATCAAGAAGGAGCCTTTGGGCAAGGACCGGATCAAGGTGGCTAGGGCGGTCGAACAGGCCGCGTTGGAGGCGGTTCCCGCTAGCGAGATGAAGGGGCTGTTGGCATGAACGCTGATCTTCCCGCAAGTAGCGGGGCCGAGGCTGTGCCGGCCGAGGTGACCGATATCCGGCAAGGGGCTTTCGGGGCGCACGATGCCGGCGATACCTCCGGTTTTGGCGGGCTGACCAGAACGGTCCAGTTCCCGCCGCCGGCCAGCCGTCCCTACGGGGGCTGGTTTGACCGGGTGGTTGACATTTTTGAAGAGGTTTTGGCTGAGCAATCGATCAGCCAGGCCCTTGAGAAAGTCGTAATCGAACGCGACGAGCTGACCCTCTTCATTGATCGCCAGCATCTGGAGACTGTGGCGCTGATCCTGCGCGACGACCCGGACCTGCGTTTCGAGCTGTCACTTGGGGTCAGCGGCGTGCACTACCCGGGCGACAAAGACCGCGAGTTGCACGCCGTCTACCACCTCATGTCGTTGACCCACGACCAGCGCATTATTCGCCTGGAGGTGACCATGCCGGATGCCGACCCGCATGTGCCGTCACTGGTCAGCGTCTATCCGACCCAGGACTGGCACGAGCGCGAGACCTACGACATGTTCGGAATCCGCTTTGACGGCCACCCGTCGCTGACCCGGATTTTGATGCCGAACGACTGGGTTGGTCACCCTCAACGCAAGGATTACCCCCTAGGTGGGGTTGACGTGCAGTTCAAGGGCGCCACGGTACCCCCGGCCGATCAAAGGAGGAACTATTCATGACCGGCCAATTTGCCGCGCCGCTGCCTGATGACACCACTGGCGAGGAATACATCGCACTTGGCAGCGATTGGGATGAGATTGCCCACGAGGTCGCCCGGCGCAAAGAAGAGCGTGTAATTGTCAACATGGGGCCGCAGCACCCGTCGACTCACGGCGTGTTGCGGGTCATTTTGGAAATGGACGGGGAAACCATCACCGAGACCAGGCTTGGCTTGGGCTTCTTGCATACCGGTATCGAAAAGACGATGGAGTTCCGCACCTGGGCTCAGGGCGCGGTTCTTTCGACCCGGATGGATTACGTCTGTTCTATTCACAACGAGGCGGCCTACTGCTTCGCGGTGGAGAAACTGGCTGGTCTAGCAGACCAGATTCCTGAGCGCGCCCAGATCATTCGGGTGCTGATGATGGAACTGGCCCGCGTGGCCTCCCACCTGGTGGGCCTGGGCTCGTCTGGTAACGAGCTTGGCGGCACCACTTTGATGACGATCGCTTTCCGCGAGCGCGAAGAAATCTTGCGCTTCTTTGAGATGGTCACCGGCCAGCGACTCAACCCCGGCTATTTCAGGCCGGGCGGGGTCTCTCAAGACCTGCCAGAAGGCGCCTTGAAGTGGTTGAAGGGCGTTTACCCCTCCATGGTCAACGGTCTCAATGACTGGGACAACATGGTCATGACTAACCCGATCTGGAAGGCGCGCATGTGCGACATCGCGCACCTTTCCTTGGCTGGCTGTATGGCCTTGGGCGTAACCGGGCCAATCCTGCGCGCCACCGGCCACCCGCTTGACTTGCGTAAAGACCAGCCCTATTGCGGCTACGAGAACTATGACTTCGATGTTTGCACGGCCGAGACAGCTGATGCCTATGGCCGCTACTTGGTGCGCTCAAACGAAATGCGCGAATCGATGAAGATCGTGGCCCAGTGCATCGACAAGCTCGAGGCCTTGGGTCCAGGACCGGTCCTGATTGACGACCCGCAGCTGGGCTGGCCGGCCCGGATGTCGGTTGGCCCGGACGGCCAAGGCCAATCGCCGGAGCATGTCAGCGAAATCATGGCCACCTCGATGGAGTCGCTAATCCGGCACTTCAAGCTGGTCACTGAGGGCTTCAGAATCCCGCCTGGCCAATGCTTCAGTGTGATGGAACATGCCAAGGGCGTCTATGGCGTGCATTTGGTGTCCGATGGCGGCACTCGCCCCTACCGCGCCCACATGCGAGAGCCTTCCTACAACCACCTCCAGACCATGGGGGTGATGTGTGACGGTGGCACCATCTCGGACGTGATTGTGGCGCTCAGTTCGATCGACCCGGTGATGGGAGGCGTGGACCGATGAGCTACTCCGCTGAAATTCAACAGCAGTTGGCCAAAGACGCAGCCGAAATGGTGGCGCGCTACCCTTCGCCGCGTAGCGCCTTGTTGCCGCTGCTGCACCTGGTCCAATCGGTCGACGGATTTGTCTCACCCGACGGGATTGGCTTTTGCGCTGACACCCTGGACCTGACTCAGGCCGAGGTTAGCGCTGTGGCCACTTTCTACAGCCAGTTCAAGCGCAAGCCCAATGGCAAATACCACTTGGGTGTCTGCATCACCTCGCTTTGCGCCGTTATGGGTGGTGACGCCATCTTTGACCGGCTGTCGGAATACCTCCAAGTTGGTAACGACCAAACCACCGCAGACGGCATGTTCACCTTGGAAAAGGTCGAGTGTAACGCCGCCTGCGACTTTGCTCCGGTGTTGATGGTGAACTGGGAGTTCTTCGACAACCAGACGCCTGAAAGTGCCGTCAAAGTGGTCGACGAGCTCAAGGCCGGCAAGCCGGTTTGTCCAAGCCGGGGTCCCGATCAGGTTCACAGCTTCAAAGAGATCTCACGCGTGTTGGCCGGCTTCGATGACGGCCACGCTGATGAAGGCCCGGCCGCGGTTGGGCCAACGCTGCGCGGCCTGGAGGCGGCCAAGGCCCAAGGCTGGCAGGGTCTACCGGACGCGCCAGGCGCGAAGGAGGAGGCGAAATGACCGCACTAGCTCCCGTCCTAACTTGTCGCTGGGGCAACGCTGAGTCTTGGAAACTGGCCAACTACCTGGCGGCAGACGGCTACAAGGCGCTTGACGCGGCCTTCAAGATGAAGCCGGAAGAGGTTCTTGACCTGGTCAAGGCCTCGGGTTTGAGGGGCCGCGGCGGTGCCGGTTTCCCCACCGGCCTGAAGTGGTCCTTCTTGCCCGCGCCTGATGGCGGGCCGCGTTACTTAGTGGTCAACGCTGACGAGTCAGAGCCCGGCACCTGCAAGGACATCCCGTTCATGATGGCTGATCCGCAGCAGCTGATCGAGGGCATCATCATTACCAGCTACGCCATTGGCTGCCACCACGCCTTTATCTACCTGCGCGGTGAGGTGGTTCACGTTTACCGCCGCCTGCTTAGGGCAGTGGCAGAGGCCAAAGAGGCTGGCTACTTGGGTCAGAACATCAAGTCCAGCGGCTTCGACCTGGATCTAACGGTCCATGCTGGGGCTGGCGCCTACATTTGCGGTGAGGAAACCGCGCTGCTTGACTCGTTAGAGGGCCGGCGCGGCCAGCCACGGCTGAAGCCGCCATTCCCGGCTGTGGCCGGTCTTTATGCTCGGCCCACCGTTGTCAACAACGTTGAGTCGATCGCCTCGGTGCCGTGGATAGTGCTCTATGGCCTTGACTGGTGGCGTTCGATGGGCACCGAGAAGTCAACCGGTGTTGGCATCTTTTCCCTTTCCGGACACGTCCAGAAGCCGGGCCAGTATGAGGCTCCCTTGGGCATCACCATGCGAGAGCTGCTGGACCTAGCCGGTGGAATCAGAGCTGGTCACGAGATCAAGTTCTGGCAACCGGGTGGTTCCTCGACGCCGATGTTCACCAAGGAGCATCTCGACGTGCCGTTGGACTACGAGGCTGTGGCCCAGGCCGGTTCAATGTTGGGCACCCGCGCACTGCAAGTCTTTGACGATTCGGTCTGCGTGGTCAGGGCAGTGACCCGTTGGATGGAGTTTTACGCCCACGAGTCTTGCGGCAAATGCACGCCGTGCCGGGAGGGCACCTTCTGGCTGCGGTCGGTTTTGCGCCGTATTGAGGCCGGCAAGGGGATCGCTGAGGATATGGAGATCCTTGACCAAGTGTCTGGTTCGATTGTCGGTCGCTGCTTCTGCCCCTTAGGCGACGGCGCGCCGGCCACATTGACCAGTTCGCTGCAGTTCTTCCGCGAAGAGTATTTGGCGCATATCGAAGGCGGCGGCTGTCCCACGGACCCAACAGCGTCCTACTTGTTCAAGGCGGTGCAAGCGTGAGCGAAGTAACCAACCAGGTGACCTTGACCATTGATGGCATCGAGGTCTCGGTGCCTAAAGGCACTTTGATCATCAGGGCGGCCGAAGAGGCCGGCATCTTGATTCCGCGCTTTTGCGACCACCCACTGCTGGCGCCGGTGGCAGCCTGCCGCCAATGCCTGGTCGAGGTGGCCGCCCCGGCTGGGCCGGATGGCGAGCTGAGAGCCTTCCCCAAGCCGCAGCCGGCCTGCGCCGTAGCGGTCAGCCAGGGCATGGTAGTTGGTACCCAAGTTTCCAGCCAGGTAGCGGCCGAGGCCCAACGCCAGGTGATGGAATTGGTGCTGGTCAACCACCCGCTAGATTGCCCAGTTTGTGACAAGGGTGGTGAATGCCCGCTGCAGAACCAGGCCTTTACGGCCGGCCGTTCTGAGACGCGTTTCACTGATGTCAAGAACACCTTCCCCAAGCCGCTTGTCCTGACGCCGCAGATCCTGCTGGACCGTGAGCGGTGCGTGCTATGCCAGCGCTGCACCCGCTTCTCGGCTCAGATCCCCGGCGATCCCTTCATCGGGCTGCAAAAGCGCGGTTCGAACCAGCAGATCGGCCGCTACGACCCGGCAGTGTTAGGGATGGCGGAGGCTGGCTTTGACGGCCAAGCCGACGCCGCCTTGGGCACGGCCGTAGACGGCCAGCCGTTTGCCGGCTACTTTGCCGGCAATGTTGTCCAGATTTGCCCGGTCGGCGCGTTGACCTCACGGCTCTACCATTTCCGGGCCCGGCCTTTCGACCTGGTTTCGGTCGATTCGGTGGCGGACCACGACTCTTCGGGCTCGGCCATCAGAGTCGACTACCGCCGTGGTGTGGTGTTGCGGCGGATGTCCGGCAATGACCCGTCCTTGAACGAGGAGTGGATCAGCGACAAAGACCGGTTTGCTTTCCGTTGGCAGGCCGGCGCTGACCGGATCAAGACGCCTTACCTGCGCCAAGGTGACGAGCTGGTTGAAGTGCCGTGGGCCGATGCCGCCGCCAAGGTGGCGCAAATCATCGAGGACTCGCCGTCCTTCGGTGTGCTGCCGGGCGGTCGGTTGCCGCTCGAAGACGCTCACGCCTATGCGGTCTTTGCCCGTGAGGTGCTGGGCACCGAGAACATTGATTACCGCTCCCGGCAAAACAGCGAAGAAGAAGCTGAGTTCTTGGCCCACTTTGTGGCTGGCTCAGGCGCCGGGGTTGGCTTCGACCAACTCGGAGCGGCCAAGGGCGTGCTACTAGTCGGTTTCGAACCGGAAGAAGAAGGCGGCGTTGTCTACCTGCGCTTGCGCAAGTCGGCTGGAGGCCAAAAGGTCTTCTCCGTTGCCCCATTCGCCTCGCGCGGGCTGAAGCGGTTGGGTGCCACTCTGGTTCCCTCCGCACCAGGCCTCGAAGCCGAGGTTCTGGACACCTTCACCCCTGAGGCCACTGAGCCTTTGGCGGCCGAGGTTGCCGCCGCCCTGGCCGGTGGCGTCATTGTGGTGGGCGAACGCCTGGCCACCTCGCCCGGCGCCTTCACCGCTGCCCTGGCGGCAGCCAAGCGCCTGGGTGCCGATCTAGTTTGGATCCCGCGCCGGGCTGGCGAGCGGGCCGCCATCGAGGCTGGCCTGTTGCCGGACCTGGACAAGGGTAAAGACCTGACGGGCATACTCCAGGCGGCTGCAGCTGGCGAGATCAAGACACTGTTCGTTGGCGGCCTGGAGGTCTCCGACCTACCGGACCCGGCCTTGGCCAAACGAGCCTTCGAAGCCGCCACCGTGGTGGCGCTTCAGGTCCGTCTAGACGAGGTCGCGCCCTGGGCCGATGTGGTCCTGCCGGTGGCGCCATCGCACGAAAAGCCTGGCACCTTTATCAACTGGGAGGGCAAGCTGAGGCCATTTGGTCAAGTCTTGATCTCTCAGGTGCCGTCCGATGCTCGGTGGCTTCAGGTCATCGCTGACCAAGTTGGCGTTGAGACGGCTATTGGCCAAGTCTCGACGGTGCATGAGGTTATGGCCGCGGCTGAGCCGCCGGCCAGCCGGCCGCCGGCGCCTGACGTTAAACCGGGCGCGGCCCCGCAGCTGCAAACAGGTCAGGCCGTCTTGTCGACCTGGCATCAGCAGATCGACGATGCCGCAGCGCTGGCTGGCGAGGATAACTTGGCAGCCTGCGCACCCGAACCGGTGGCCACCATCTCGCCAGTCACGGCCAAGGCTGTTGGTGTCAGTGAGGGCGAGCTGCTCAGAGTGTCGAGCCAATGGGGGGCGATTACCTTGCCGGCCCATATCACCGAGATGGTGGACCACGTGGTTCACCTACCGAACAAGTCCCCAGGCAGCCACGTCAATCAAACCCTGGCGGTAACCAGCGGCGCGATTGTCCAACTGGCGCTGGGCCGGGCGAAGGAGGTCGCGCGGTGAGTTACGCAATATTGAGCCAGGGGGTCGGGGCGGCCGATTTCTCCCAGGACAACGCCCTGATCGTGATAGTCAAGGCGGTCTTGATCCTGGCCATCCTTTTGACCTCGGTGCTGTTCGCGCTGTGGTTCGAGCGGCGGCTGGTGGCACGCTTCCAGCAACGTCTTGGCCCCAATGTGCGCGGTCCGGTGGGCTTAGGCCAGTCGCTGTACGACGCCATGGCGTTGCTGTTCAAGGAGGACATCAACGTCAAGCGGGCGGACAAGGTGGTCTACATCATTGCGCCGATGGTTTCGGTGTTCGCCTCATTGATGGTCTTCGCAGTGATCCCGCTGGGCGGTACCGCCAGGATCCCGTTTACCTCGATTGAGACCCCGATCCAACTGACCGATTTCCCGGTGGCGGTGCTTTACATCTTGGCCGTCACAGCAATTGGCGTATACGGCATTGTGCTGGGCGGCTGGTCTTCCCGGGCAACCTATTCGCTGCTCGGGTCGGTTAGGTCCTCGGCCCAGATCATCTCCTACGAACTGGCCATGGGCATGAGCCTGGTGACCGTGTTCATCATGTCCGGCTCTATGTCAACCAGCCAAATTGTCGGTGCCCAGGAAAGGCTGTGGTACGGCATTGTTTTGGCCCCGAGCTTCTTGATTTACATCATCTCGATGGTTGGCGAAACCAACCGCCTACCCTTCGACCTACCAGAGGCTGAGGGCGAGCTGGTCTCCGGCTATATGACCGAATACTCATCAATGAAATTCGCCTGGTACTTCCTGGCGGAATACATCAACATGCTGAACGTCTCGGCCGTGGCCACCACCTTGTTCCTGGGCGGTTGGCGGGCGCCGTGGCCGCTGTCGCTGATCGGGGACGGCATGTTCAACACCGGCTGGTGGACCGTGATCTGGTTCATGATCAAGGTTTGGGCCGTGATGTTCCTATTCGTCTGGATCCGCGGCACCGTTGTGCGCATGCGCTACGACCAGTTCATGCGACTGGGCTGGAAGGTGCTGCTACCGGCTGCCTTGATTTGGATCGTGCTGTTGACGGCAGTGAAGTTCATTGACGAATTCGGCGCCGGCTTCAACGAGTGGGCGGTTCCGGTGTTGTCCCTGGCCACATTGGTGTTCGTCTTGCTGTTGTACTGGCCAGAACGCATCTCGGCCAAGCCACCAAGACAAGGGCCACCGGAGGAGATCGACCCGTATGCTGACGGCTTCCCGGTGCCGCCACTGCCTGGGCAGGTGTTGCCACCCTCACCCAGGGCTGAAAGGCAATTGACGCCGGCTGCGCCCAAAGAGGACCAGGAGGAGGAGCGTTGAGCATGCAAGACAAGCCGCTGGTCGACCCGACGCGCAAGCCGAAAGGTTTCTTGGCCTTTGGCCTAGCCCCTTGGGCCGGTTTCGGTGTGACCTTCAAGACGCTGTTCAAGAAGCCAACCACCGAGCAGTACCCGTTCAAGTATCCGCCGCCCTTCCCGCGTTACCACGGCCGCCATCAGCTCAACCGCTACGCTGACGGCCTGGAGAAATGCGTCGGCTGCGAGCTTTGTGCCTGGGCTTGTCCGGCCGACGCCATATTGGTTGAGGCTGGGGCCAACACCGAGCAGGAACGCTTTTCGCCAGGAGAACGCTACGGCCGGGTCTACGAGATCAACTACTTGCGCTGTATCTTCTGTGGTTTCTGCATGGAAGCCTGCCCCACCAGGGCCCTGACCATGACTACCTTCTACGAGCTGTCCGGTCCCACGCGGGAGTCGATGATCTTCACCAAAGACCAATTGCTGGCCCCGGTGGTCGAGCCGATGGTGGCGCCGCCGCACCCGATGGTGCCAGGCAGCACTACCGCCGACTACTACAAGGGCAAGATCACAGGTCCTGGTCCGGCCCAAGTCGTTGAAGACGAACAAGGACAAGGAGAGGCGTCATGAGCCCGCAGCTGCTGAGCGCCGGAGCCTCGCTAACAATGTCGACATCGGAACTGTGGTTGTTCTGGACGGTGGCCCCAGTGGTGGTGCTTGGGGCCCTGGCCCTGTTATTTGCCCGCCGGCCAGTGATTGTGGCCTGCTCGGTCATGATCACAATGGTGGGCTTGGCCTTCTTGTACGTTGGCCTGGGCGCACCCTTCCTAGGCGTGGTCCAAGTCGTGGTCTACACCGGCGCCATCATGATGCTGTTCGTATTTGTGCTGATGCTGGTGGGTGTGGACGCTTCGGATTCATCCATTGAAACCATCCGGGGCCAGCGCTGGATTGGCATTATCTTGGGCCTGGGCCTGTTGGTGGTACTAGGCGGGGCCGCTCTTAGGGCGACCTGGAACGATCCAGTAGGCGTGGCCCCAATGAACGCGGCCGAGCAAGGTGGCAACCCTGGCGGCTTGGCCAAGGTCCTGTTTAGCGACTTTGCCTTCACCCTGGAAGTGGTTGGCACCCTGCTGATAATCGCTGCCATGGGCGCGGTTATCATGACCCACCGCCAGCGCATTGGCCGGCGGATTGGCCAGCGCGAACGCGCCGCCAGGGCCGTGGCCACGGGCAAACAGATTGCCATGCTGCCCGGTCCGGGTGTCTTTGCCCGGCATAACGCGGCCGATATCCCGGCTCTGGACGCCGACGGCCAGCAGATTGACGATTCGGTCGCCACGGTGGTGCGCATGCGCGGCCAGACCCACCGCTTGCACGGTTTGGCCGAGGACCTGCTGCCGCCGGTCCCGCCAACTAACGTCCGGGCCGCCGGGCCGCCGGTGGAAGTTGCCCGACCTAGCCAAGACGAGGGGGAGGAGCAGCCATGAGCGTCACCGCCTATCTGGTCTTAGCCGTCATTTTGTTTGTCATTGGCACCGTCACGGTGCTGGTGCGGCGTAGTGCCATCATCATGTTCATGGGCGTCGAAATGGCGCTGAACGCGGCCAACTTGGCGTTTGTGGCCTTCGCCCGGCTGTACGGCGATTTCCACGGCCAAATGGCCGCCTTCTTCGTCATGGTGGTGGCCGCCGCCGAGGTGGTGGTCGGCTTAGCCATCATCATTGCCCTGTTCAGAACTCGGCACACTGTCAGTGCCGATAACACCAGCTTGATGAGGCGATGATCGACATGTTGAACTCCATGTTTATGAGCACCGAGCCAATCGAACCGATTAGCGCCAGTCTTCCTGCCACCGGTCCGGCCAGTCTTATCTGGCTTTGCGTGGCCATCCCGCTGGTCTCGGCCGGGCTGTTGTTGGTCATGGGCCGCCGGTCCAACCCGTGGGGCCACTGGCTTGGCGTGTTGGCTTCGTCTTCCACTTTTGTGGTCGGTGTAGCCGCCTTCTTCCAGCTGCTCGGATTGGACGCGGCTGAGCGGTCGATGAACGTCAAGCTATTCACCTTCCTGCCGGCGATTGGACCAATTGGCCCGGTCGAAGCCGGTATGCAGGTTGATCAGCTTTCGATCACATTTGTGCTACTAGTCAGTTTCGTTGGTTCGCTGATCCACATCTATTCGGTGGCCTATATGGACCACGACCCGGACCGGCGGCGTTTCTTCGCCTACCTCAACCTGTTTGTGGCCTCGATGCTGCTGCTAGTACTGGGTAACTCCTATCTGCTGCTGTTTATTGGCTGGGAGGGCGTTGGTTTGGCCTCCTACCTGCTGATCGGTTTTTGGAACCACCGCGACGAATACGCCGTGGCGGCCAAGAAAGCCTTCGTGGTCAACCGGGTAGGCGATATTGGCCTGCTCGTGGCCATGATGCTGATGTTCGCCAACTTCCATGCGGTTGGATTCACCGAAGTCTTCGCACAGGCGCCGGAAGCCTCCAGTGCCCTGGTTACCGGCATCGGCATCATGCTGTTGCTTGCGGCCTGCGGCAAGTCCGCCCAATTCCCGCTTCAATCCTGGCTCGGTGACGCCATGGCCGGCCCAACACCGGTCTCTGCTCTGATCCACGCCGCCACCATGGTCACCGCCGGTGTCTATCTGGTGGTCCGCTCCGGCCCGATCTACGCCGGCGCGCCCAACGCCAAACTGGCGGTAGTCGTCATCGGCGCTATCACACTGCTGTATGGCGCCATCGTCGGCTGCGCCAAGGACGATATGAAGAAGGCCCTGGCAGCCTCGACCATGTCGCAGATCGGCTACATGATGCTGGCGGCTGGGCTAGGGCCGGTTGGCGCCGCCTTCGCCATTATGCATCTGCTGACCCATGGCTTCTTCAAGGCCGGCATGTTCCTAGGAGCCGGTTCGGTTATGCACGGCATGAACGACGAGGTCGACATGCGCCGCTTTGGTGCTGTTAGAAGCGCCATGATGGTGACCTACGTCACCTTCGGCTTGGGCTGGTTGGCCATCTTGGGCCTGCCACCCTTCGCTGGTTTCTTCTCCAAGGACAAGATCATTGAGGCGGCTTTCGAGGGCACCGGCTGGCAGCCGTGGGTCTTTGGCTTTGTCACAATGATTGGCGCCGGCATCACCGCCTTCTACATGTCTCGCCTCTTCTTTATGGTCTTCCACGGCCAGGCTCGCTGGGATGACGGCGTTCACCCGCATGAATCCCCGGCCCTTATGACTGTGCCAATGATGATTTTGGCCCTCGGCTCGGTTTCCTTGGGCTTCATCTTGTGGCTGGTTAAGTTCCCCGACTGGCTGGCCCCCATAACCGACCCGCATCACCACCACGCCGAGGCTCCGGTTTTGGCGGTGCCAGTCATTACTGGCGTCACCTTGGCACTTGTGCTGATTGGCGGCTTTTTGGCTTGGACCCTGTTTGGCACCAAGAAAGCCAAAGTGCCCAAGTTGCCGCCGGCAGCCAACGGCCTGGTTAAGGCGGCCAGGCTGGACCTCTACCAAGACCAGGTCAACCACGGCCTGTTCGTCATACCGGGTCAGGGGCTTATCAATGTCACCACAGCGGCTGACACCCATGTGGTTGACGGTTCGGTCAGGGGCTTGGGTTGGCTGATCAGCCGGTCCGGCCAGGTGGTGCGAAGACTCCAAACTGGTTATGCCCGTTCGTACGCGGCCACCATGGTGGCTGGCATGGTCATTCTCTTGGCCATTGTCCTGGCCGTGGTGTTGTGAAAGGCGCTGAATGATGGAATCTATCCCCTGGCTGACTCTGCTGATCGCGGTGCCTTCAATAGGCGCACTGGTGGTCTGGCTGGTCCCCGGTGCCGTCCGGCGCTATGCCCGCCAAGTGGCCTTTGTCTTCTCGCTGGTGGTTCTGGTCATGGCCGTGATCATGGCCGCTGGCTTCAAAACCAACGGTGGTGTTCAGTTCACCGAGAAGTACACCTGGATCCCTCGCTTCGGCATCAACTACGAAGTTGGTGTCGGTGGCATTGGTCTAACCATGGTGCTGCTGTCGGTGCTATTGGTGCCGTTGGTGCTGCTGGCGGCCTGGCGCGAACAGGAAACGCCATCTCGCAGCGCCAACTATGCCGCGCTGGTGTTGTGGCTCGAGTCGTTTATGGTAGCGATCTTCGCTGCTCGCGACGTTTTCTTGTTCTACCTGGTTTTCGAGGCCATGCTGATTCCGGTCTATTTCATGATCGGTTCATTCGGTTCTGGCGCCGTGCGCCGCAAGGCCGCTTTGAAGTTCCTGCTCTATTCGCTGGCCGGCGGTCTAATCATGCTCGGTGGCGTTATCGCCATCTGGACCCAGGCTGGCAAGGGTTATTCGGTTGGTGATTTGACCGGGATCGACTGGGGTTCGTCAACCGCTGAGCGTTTGATCTTCCTGTCCTTCTTCATCGCCTTCGCGGTCAAGGCGCCAATGTGGCCAGTTCACACTTGGTTGCCCGATGCCGCCCAGGCGGCTAAGCCCGGCACTTCAGTTTTGCTGGTGGGCGTGTTGGACAAGGTTGGCACCTTCGGCATGCTGGTGCTGTGCCTGCCGATGTTCCCCAACGCCGCCAAATGGGCCGCACCGGCCATTGTGGTCTTGGCCCTGATCTCGATTGTTTGGGGGGCGCTAATGGCAATGGGTCAAAACGACCTGCTGCGTTTGATCGCCTACACTTCGGTGTCCCACTTTGGCTTCATCGTTTTGGGCATCTTCGCCTTCAACGCCACCGCCGCGGTTGGTTCGTCGTTCTACATGATCAACCACGGCTTCTCGACTGGCGCCTTGTTCTTCTTAGCTGGCTTCTTGATTTCGAGGCGCGGCACACAGGACCTAACCCAGATGGGGCCAGGTTTGCAGCGCACGGTGCCAATGCTGGCTGGCACCTTCATGGTGGTTGGCCTCTCGGCTGTGGCCCTGCCGGGTCTTTCGACCTTCGTCTCAGAATTCCAGGTGTTAGTCGGTTCGTTTGCCAACTCCTCAACCCGGGCGCCTGCGGTCATCGCGGCCCTGGGTGTGGTGCTGGCGGCGCTGTACATCTTGTGGGCCTACCAGAAGATCTTCACCGGTCCGCCGCGCGAAGATCTGGAAGGTACCCGTGACCTCAACGCCCGCGAACTGTGGGTGGTTGGGCCGCTAATCGCCTTGATGCTGGTATTCGGCTTCTACCCCAAGCCGGCAGTCGATGTCTTAACGCCTGCCGCCAACCAGGAGCTAAAGCTGGTCACTGTCCAATGTGAGGAAGCGACTCAGGCCTGCCAGGCGGCAGCTGCCTTGGGTGACTTAGCCGAGCAGAAAGGGGGCCAGTCATGAGTTTCGGGATTGTACGCGATGAAATGTGGCTGAGCCTTGGGCTCGATTGGGCCCTATTGGCGCCCGTTGTGGTGGTGCTTGGTGGGGCCGTGCTGGCCACCTTGTTTGAGGTGGTTTTGCCCAAGTCGATTCGCAAGCCGGTTCAAGTTGTCTTGGCCCTAGTGGCCATTGCCGCTGGCGGCCTGTTGGCCGTGGTTAGGGCGCTTGACAATGCGGCGCCTCAGGTCACTGCCCAAGGTTCGTATTTCGCCGATTCGTTGACCAGTTTCCTGCAAATTGCCATCGCCGCCTCGGCCCTGCTGGCCGTCTTGGTAATGGCGGATAAAGCCGTACAAGGCGAAGACGCCTTTGCGCCGCAGGTGGCTGCCACGCCCGGTTCAGAATACGAAGAACAGGCCCGTAAGGCTGGTCTGATTCAGACCGATGTCTACCCGCTAACGCTGTTTGCCACCGGCGGCATGATGCTGTTCCCGGCGGCCGGTGACCTGATCACTATGTTCGTTGCCCTAGAGGTGTTGTCGCTGCCGCTTTACTTGCTCAGCGGTATGGCCCGCCGCCGCCGCTTGCTGTCAATGGAGGCCTCGTTCAAGTACTTCGTGCTCGGAGCGTTGTCCTCGGCCTTCTTCCTGTTTGGCGCGGCCTGGGTCTACGGCGCTACCGGCAAGCTGAAGCTGTCGGATATTGCCGGCGTGATCTTCAACGGGGCGGCTTCTTCCGACGTGGTGCTTTACGTCGGTGTGGTGCTGATCCTGATAGGTCTGCTATTCAAAGTCGGCGCGGTCCCGTTCCATTCCTGGACGCCAGATGTCTACCAAGGTGCGCCCACGCCGGTAACCGGTTTCATGGCGGCTTGCACCAAGATCGCGGCCTTTGGCGTGCTGCTGCGCATACTGTTCTCCGTGGTGCCTGGGCTCCACCAGGACCTCAAAGCGGTCTTCTGGGTGGTCGCCATCGCTTCAATGCTGGTTGGCACCGTCATTGGTGTGGTGACCAAGGACATCAAGCGGATGCTGGCTTATTCGGCCATCGCCCACACTGGTTTCATTTTGACCGGCGTGGTTTCGCTGACCTCGCAGGGCATCAGCTCGGCGCTGTTCTATCTCTTCACTTACGGCATTGCCACGGTTGGCGCCTTCGCCGTGATGTCACTGGTGCGTGAGGTCGACTCGGACGGTCACGTTCTGGGCGACGCCACCACCCTGGATCAATGGCGTGGTTTGGGCCGGCGCTCACCGCTGCTGGCCGGGATTTTCTCGGTCTTCTTGCTGGCCTTTGCCGGTATCCCGCTGACTTCTGGCTTCGTCGCCAAGTTCGCCGTCTTTGCGGCGGCCTTCGGCGCCGGTGGCTGGGTCTTGGCGGTTATCGGTCTGGCTTGCTCGGCGGCGGCTGCCTTCTTCTATGCCCGTGTGATTGTGACCATGTTCTTCTCCGGTGAACCGGGCGAAGTCGTCAGTTCCGGGGTTGGCTGCGGTGTCAGAACCACAGGTCTGACGCAAATCACAGTCGCCATCTCGCTGCTGTTTACCTTGGCCGTGGGCGTGGCGCCGAGTTGGCTGCTGAACTTCGCTAGCACCATGGCCGCCCAATTGGGCTTGTAGGGCGCGGATGGCTGAAGCTCCACCGAAGGCCGGTCTGGCTCTACCTGATCCAGACCTGGCCGCCTCGGTCGGAATCGGCATGGAACAGGTCGAAGCGACCCTGTTCAAGGCGGTCGAGGGGGATGACGAGTTCGCCTCGGCCGCCGCCCGTCACCTGCTTGATGCCGGCGGCAAGCGGCTGCGCCCCATGTTGACGCTGCTTTGCGCTCACCTAGGAGACGGTGTCAGCCAGGCAGTGGTTGACGCTGCCGCCGTGGTCGAGCTGACCCACCTGGCCTCGCTCTACCACGACGATGTCATCGACTCCGCCCCGCTTAGGCGAGGTGCGCCATCGGCCCACGAAGTCTACGGCGCCACGGTGGCGATTCTGACTGGCGACCTGTTGTTTGCCAAGGCCTCACAAATCGTGGCCGGCCTGGGCGCCGAGGCGGTCCTGATCCAAGCCCAAACCTTCGAACGGCTTTGCCTGGGCCAGATCCACGAGACAGTGGGACCAGGCCAAGGTGACCCGGTGGACCACCACATGAGGGTCCTGGCCGATAAGACCGGTGCCCTAATCGCCACTTCGGCCCGTTTTGGCGCCATGATGGCGGCCTGCCCGCCGCCGGTGATCGAAGCCTTGATTGGCTTTGGCGAAGCCGTTGGTGTGGCCTTCCAGCTAGCCGATGACATCATCGACCTGACCGGACCGGCAGCGCTGACCGGCAAGACGCCTGGCACCGACTTACGCGAGGGCGTGCCGACTATGCCGGTGCTACTGGTGGAGCAGGCCGCGCACCAAGATTTGGCGGCAGGGCGCGGGCAAACCGAGTCAGTCGATTTGGCCCAGGCCTTGGGGCAGGACTTGTCCGATGACGCCGTGCTGGCAGGCGTGGTGGCGCGCCTTGGGGCCCACCCGGCGATGGAACGCTCCCGGCAAATCGCGCTGGATTGGGCGGGCATGGCCAAAGCTCAGCTGGCGGCTCTACCGGCCGGGTCAGTCAAGGACGCACTCGCCGCCACGGCCGATCTTTTCGTCCGCCGCCTGGCCTGACCTGCGAAAACGAAGCCTTCACAACATCTTCACGCGCCCGGCGTGACCAAAACGTGACATTTGGCAGCGAGCCTAGTAGCCTGAAAGGGCTGTTGAGAAACCCTCCTCTTGACGGTCTTCGAGCGGGTGCCGAGTCCTGCCGCCGTGTCGAAGAAAACTGAACAGATGGCAGGAACGGAGGAACCAACTTTGGCCCCACTTGTTGGGGTCTTGGGGTGAAGCCGGTGGCCAGCAGGCCGGCCGGCCGGGGGTACTCCCCCCCGAACCCGACAGCTCACTCCGTAGGCGTAGGAGAGATACGTAGTGTCTAATCGAATTACGACACCGAAGCACCGGGCCGATGGGCCTGCCACCACTCCCCTCACAGCTGTTTCGGCTTCCATGGAAGGCGTTGGCCGCAAAGCGGCCGTCGCAGTGGCCTCGACCGGCATGCTAACCGCAGTGGGCGCCGCGCCGGCTTTGGCGGCTTCTGATCTTGTTGACGGCGCAGGGTTAACTTCGACCCAAGCCAGTAGCTCGGCTGCGCTGTCCTCGGCCCAAGCCAGCTCAGTACTGGGCTCCAGCTCGCTGGCCTCAGTGCCGGCGGACGCTGACTGGGCGCTGGAAGCCCCGACCGTCACGGTGGTCGACCCGCCGCCGCCACCTCCACCTCCGCCTCCCACACGGTCAAATCGTTCATACTCCGCGCCAGCGGCCACACCGGTGGCCGTGGCGCCACCGGCTTCAGTGGCCGGGAATGTCATTCTGGAAATCGCTTTCCAGTACCAAGGTGTGCCCTACGTCTACGGTGGCAACACGCCCAGGGGTTTTGATTGCTCCGGCTTTGTCCAGTACGTCTACGGGCAGGCCGGCATTTCGATCCCGCGCACTGACAGCCAAATCAGGGCCGCCGGCACGGTCGTCTCTGCGGCCGATGCCAGGCCTGGCGACGTCATCTGGAAGCCCGGCCACGTGGCCATCTTCGTGGGCGATGGCATGCAGATTGATGCGCCGCATACCGGCACCGTGGTGCAGGTTAGGGCCATTACCTTCTCCAACCCGGTTTTCCTGCGCTTCTGACGCCCTTGGGCGTCGGTGGCTTACACCAGCGGCAAACCTGCTGGTCAACGGCGAGTTGCCAGTCATCCAGACCTAGGGTAGAATAGACAGGTTGCGCTTCTCTAGACCAGGGCGGTCACGCCCGAGGCGTAGCGCGCCCTTATGGGCTAGTGGTTTGTTATCTCAATAGCGTGTTTGTGGATGTGTGTTGATGCTGGTTTTTGATTGTAACCAGCTGACATATTTATTGTTAGTTGGGGTCGATCTTTTCTGAAATTTTTTGATGGAGAGTTTGATCCTGGCTCAGGACGAACGCTGGCGGCGTGCTTAACACATGCAAGTCGAACGATGGTCCCGGGGCCCTTGGGTCCTGGGGGATTAGTGGCGAACGGGTGAGTAACACGTGAGTAACCTGCCCCAGACTTTGGGATAACTGCTGGAAACGGTAGCTAATACCAAATATGACCTTTTACCGCATGGTGGAAGGTGGAAAGCTTTTGCGGTCTGGGATGGGCTCGCGGCCTATCAGTTTGTTGGTGGGGTGATGGCCCACCAAGGCTTTGACGGGTAGCCGGCCTGAGAGGGCGACCGGCCACACTGGGACTGAGATACGGCCCAGACTCCTACGGGAGGCAGCAGTGGGGAATATTGCACAATGGGCGCAAGCCTGATGC